>JAICQI010000031.1 GCA_025937955.1 Pyrinomonadaceae bacterium | reverse complement strand
GCCAAAAAGTCTTCAGCTAAGACCAAGCCGGCAGTCAAGACGAAGAAAGCTGCACCAAAGCCAGTCGCTCGCAGATCTGCCGCCAAGAACGTAGCGGTCTCGAGGGTCAAAACGACGCAGAAGCAAGCGGCCGTTCGCGCAATGCGACCCACTCCAACCACACCGCCACCGCCAAGACCACCGACGCAGGATGAGTCAGCAGCCCTGGTAGCGTTTGAACGTGCGCACAAGGAGTTTGTAAGAGGCCGGTTTGCTGAAGCGCGCAATCAGTTTCGAATTCTAGTAGACAAATATTCGCAAGTGGCAGAGGTTGCGGCTCGTGCTCGCACGTATCTCGCGATCTCTGAATCCCGCTTGCGGACCGAGAGCATTCTCCCACGTGACGCTGACTCGCTTTATGATCGCGGCGTCATCGAGCTCAACCGGGGTGAGTATGTCGCGGCGCAGGAGATGTTCGAAAGAGCACTCAAACGTGAACCGGAAGCGGCACACATTCACTACGGCCTGGCCGCGACTCGCGCGCGTCTCGGCTCCATCGATCTGGCGCTCGAGTCGCTTCAGAAAGCACTCGACTTACAGCCAAACCTTCGTGTGCGTGCCCAGCACGATCACGATCTGAACCCACTACGCAACGACCCTGACTTCGATCGGCTGATCTTTAGCCACCCTTCCTAGATTCAACACAAGGTTGAACCGCAAAGGCACAAAGACACTAATTAATTCATTTTAGATTTTGTGTCTTGGAGTCTTCGTGGTTAACATCTTCTCCCGAGGCTTTATTTGCAACAGACAAAAACTACAGGCGGTCAGAAGCTGGTAGCCATTGGCGGTGGGACCGGGCTTTCAACTCTTCTCGCCGGACTCAAGCGCCTGGTGGGAAAGACTGAAGAAGAGCTCTGGATCGAGAGTCTTTCCGCGATCGTCACCGTTTCTGATGATGGTGGCAGCTCCGGACGGCTTCGTGATGAGTTGCAGATGCTGCCTCCAGGCGACATTCGCAACTGCATGATCGCGCTCTCCGAAGACTCGACGCTCCTGTCGCGTCTTTTTCGCTATCGCTTTCGCGGCGACGGCGAGCTTGGCGGACACAGTTTCGGCAATCTGTTTCTCGCGGCGCTTACCGAAGTGACTGGAGATTTCACTGAAGCCATCCGATTGTCGTCGGAAGTGCTCGCGAGCAAAGGCCACATCTATCCCGCCACGATCAGCGATGTCCATCTAGCGGCCGAGCTCGAAGATGGAACCGTCGTTCGTGGTGAGACACAGATCTCCGCTTCCAAGGCCCCGATCCGCAGGCTGCTGCTCGAACCGGAGCAATGTCTTCCCTTGCCGCAGGCGCTGAGGGCGATTCGAGTTGCTGACATCATCACGGTTGGTCCAGGGTCGCTCTACACGAGCATCCTGCCAAACCTGCTGGTGTCTCAGGTCGCGCGCGTGATCGGACAGACGCGCGCTACCAAGATCTTCGTGAACAACCTGATGACGCAGCCAGGTGAAACAGATGGCTACAGCGCCCGCGAGCACCTCGAAACCATTAAGAAGTACGCGCCCGAGATTCACTTCGATTTCGTCATCGTCAACAATCGCCGCATCAACAGCGAACAAGCGGAGCGCTATGCCGCCGAAGGTGCTTATCAAATCGGCATCGACGACAATCAGATCGACGAAGCGCTCGACCAGACAACGGAAATTGTTTATGCAGATTTGTTGTACGATGGCGAAAAGGTCAGGCACAACTCGGATCGTCTGGCGCAAGTGGTGCTCGACTGCCGCAAGCAAGCGATGAATACCGTTCATGTCTGAGAAAACCACATCGAAAAAGCCGCTGAACGTCCTGATCATGGCCGCAGGTCTGGGGACGCGAATGAAGTCGAACCGCGCCAAGGTGCTGCACGAACTGGGCGGCTCGCCTTTGATCGCCCATGTGACCAGAACTGCTCGGGCTCTGGACCCGCAGCGAATCGTCGTGGTGATCGGTCATCAGGCGGAGGAAGTTGAACGCGTGGTGCTCGATACGGTCGGCGAGATCGCGAGCTTTGTGGTGCAGGCGAAACAACGCGGGACGGGCGATGCAGTCGAATCTGCGCGCAGCGTACTCGAGAGCTCAGATTCACTGGTGCTGGTGCTCTCCGGCGACGTTCCGATGATCAAGCTGGAGACGCTGGAGAATTTTATCGAGCATCACAACAGCGCCGGCGCTGATTGCACCGTGTTGAGTGTTCGGCTCGAGAACCCGACCGGCTACGGACGCGTCATTCGCGATGAGAGCGGCAGCTTTCAAAAGATCGTCGAACAGCGCGACGCGACTGAAGATGAACGCCAGGTCAAAGAGATCAATTCCGGCATCTACTGCTTTGACGCTCGTGATCTCTTCAAAGCCCTGCGTAAGGTCGAACCGGGAAACGATCAGGGTGAGTACTATCTAACGGACGTACCCGCAATCATTCTCCGCGACGGCGGCAGCGTGAGTGTTTTTCTGCACAACGAGGCGCGTGAAGTTTACGGGATCAATTCACGGGCGGAGCTCGCTGAGTTTGAGAACCTGGTACGGCGAGCAGCAATTCGGAAGTTGATGATCGAAAGCGGCGTCACGTTTATCGATCCGTCGCACGCTTACATCAGTGCCGAAGCCGAGATCGGCCGCGACACCATTATCCATCCGAACGTCACGATCGAAGGAAAGGCTGTCATCGGCGAAGGTTGCGTGATCCGCTCGGGAGCACGCATTACCAACTCGCGTTTGGGCGATGAAGTAACGGTTAAAGATCATTCAATCATCGTGGATTCCGAGATCGGGTCGAACTGTTCGGTCGGGCCGTTTGCACATCTGCGCATGAACGCTGTGCTGGAAGCAAAAGCAACCGTCGGAAACTTTGTCGAGGTCAAGAAGTCGCGGTTGAAACGCGGCACGAAGGCCATGCATCTGGCGTATCTTGGAGACGCAACGATCGGCGAGCGTACCAACATCGGCGCCGGCACAGTGACCTGTAATTACGACGGAGTGAGCAAGCATGAAACGATCATTGAAGACGACGTCAAGATTGGCTCAGACACGATGCTGGTCGCGCCCGTAAGAGTCGGTGCTCGCTCCGTGACCGGCGCCGGCTCAGTGGTAACGAAAGACGTGCCACCCGATTCGCTCGTCGCCGGCGTCCCGGCAGAGGTAAAGAAGAACTTGAAACGCAGATGACGCGGATGAAATCCGGATTTTAATCCGTGTTCATCTGTGGCTAAAACAAGGAGTTGATCGCAAAGCATGTGTGGAATCGTTGGTTACGTAGGCAATAAACAGGTGGTGCCGCTCATCATCGATGGGCTGCGAAAGCTCGAATACCGCGGCTACGACTCAGCCGGCATCGCCGTCGTCAATGAAGGTCACGATCTCGAGATCCGCCGCGCCGAAGGAAAACTGCGCAACCTGGAAGAGACCATTCGCCTCAGCCCACTCGACGGCACCTACGGCATCGGTCACACACGTTGGGCCACCCACGGGCGTCCCACCGAAGAAAACGCGCACCCGCATCGCGATTGCACCGGCCGCGTGGTCGTGGTCCACAACGGCATCATCGAAAACTATCTTCAGCTGAAAGAACGCCTGCGCAAAAGCGATCACCGCTTTGTCACCGAAACCGACACGGAGATCATGGCCCACTTGATCGAGGAATATCTCAAACAGCATTCCTCATTTGAGGAAGCCGTGCGTTCGGCGGTGACTGAGCTCCGCGGCATCTTCGCGCTCGCGATCATCAACGCCGACGAGCCCGACACAATCATTGCAGTGCGCCAGGGGCCTCCGGTTGTGATTGGTCTTGGCGATCGCGAGTTCTTTGTCGCGTCTGACATTCCACCGATTCTCCAGCACACGCGCGACGTCTTCTTTCTCGGCGACGGCGAGATCGCGGTCATTAACAAAGACGCGGTACGCGTCACCGATTTCGAAGGCAACTCCGTGGAGCCATCGATTCAACGGATCACGTGGGATCCGATCATGGCTGAGAAGGGCGGCTTCAAGCATTTCATGCTCAAGGAGATTTACGAGCAGCCGCGCTCCGTTCGCGACACGGTGCAGGGACGCATCTCGCTCGACACGGGCCGCGTCTTTCTCGATGAGATGAGCAACATCACCGAAGCGGACTTCAAGCGTTTCACTTCGATCAAGATTGCGGCGTGTGGCACGTCGTGGCATGCGGGCCTCGCCGGCAAGTACATGATCGAGCAGCTCGCGCGCATTCCGGTCGATGTGGATTACGCTTCCGAGTTTCGTTATCGCAGTCCGGTGATGGACGAGGACACGCTTTTGCTGGTCATCTCTCAATCCGGAGAAACGGCTGACACGATTGCGGCGCTGCGCGAAGCCAAAGAGCTCGGCTCGAAGGTGTTGGCGATCTGCAACGTGCAGGGTTCGATGATCGTGCGTGAAGCTGATGGCACGATTCTCACCCATGCGGGTCCGGAGATTGGCGTC
This sequence comes from Pyrinomonadaceae bacterium, assembly GCA_025937955.1. Taxonomy (GTDB): domain Bacteria; phylum Acidobacteriota; class Blastocatellia; order Pyrinomonadales; family Pyrinomonadaceae; genus PSRF01. The sequence goes on along the minus strand of JAICQI010000031.1, from coordinate 12,332 downwards.
GCATCAACCAAGGCGTTTACGGGCCAGATGATCGCGCTCTACCTGCTTGGTTTGTATCTCGGTCAACTGCGTGGCGTGCTTTCGGAAGACGAGGCTCGTTTCCACGCACAGGAACTGGCGGAGCTGCCGGTGAAGCTCGAGCACCTGCTTAACGATTCGGATGGCATTGAAGAGCTCTCGAAGGAGTTTTTCCGCTCGACGGATTTTCTTTACCTCGGACGCGGGATCAACTTTCCCGTGGCGCTCGAAGGCGCTTTGAAGTTGAAGGAGATCTCTTACATTCACGCCGAGGGTTATCCGGCCGGCGAGATGAAGCATGGTCCAAACGCGCTGATCGACGAACGCTTGCCGGTGCTCTTCATCAACACTCGCGAAGACGGCAATCGCGCTTCAGAGCTCCGTTATGAAAAGACGCATTCGAATATCGTGGAAGTTAAGGCACGTGAGGGCATTGTGATTTCCGTGCTGACTGAAGGTGATTCGATCTCGTCAGTTGTTTCGGATCACGTGATTGAAATTCCGGCGGCGAGCGATCTGCTTTCGCCGATTCTCTCGATCATTCCGTTGCAACTGCTCGCATATCACATCGCAGTGCGACGTGGTTGCGACGTGGACCAGCCACGCAATCTCGCGAAGTCAGTAACGGTGGAGTAATTGCCACAAAAAGGCACAAAAAGCACAAAATGATTTTTCTTTTTGTGCCGTCTGTGCCTTTTTGCGGCCACTCTCCTTGTGACCCCTCAGGGGCAAGCGGCAGCGGCACGACATCCCCCAAGCGTGCCTGGCTACTAGCGCCGCTTGCCCCCCGCTTCCTCTAACGCGGAATCGGGGGACAAAAAGGACCGCCCGCTTTCATGTTCCAGTAGTTTCTTTTTGCGCTCCAAACCCCAACGATAACCACCCAGGCTCTTGTCTTCACGGACCACGCGGTGACACGGAATTATTAGTGCCACTGGATTTGTCGCACACGCACGTCCGACAGCACGCACCGCGCCCGGTTTACCCAACGCTTTGGCAACGTCGCCGTAGGAAACCGTTTGGCCGTAAGGAATCGCACGAAGTTTCTCCCAAACCTGCCGTTGAAACGCAGTCGCTCTGATGTCAAGCGGCAAGTCCAGGTACGGTTCGTTGTTGTCGAGATGATTCAGGATCTTTTGCACCGGCTCGCGCAGTGCTGCGTCGGCGCGTTTGATCTCTGCCTGTGGAAATTCTTCGCGCAGATCTTTTTCGAGCTCGGCGTCGTTGTCAGCCAGCCTCACCGCACAGACGCCGCGGTCGGTTACAGCGACGAGCAAGCGGCCCATACGTGAAGCAACAATCGTGTAGTTGATTGCGACACCGCGGCCACCGCGACTGTACGTCGCCGGCGTCATGCCTAGCTCGTCCGATGCGTGTTCGTACAGGCGGCTGCTGGAATTGAATCCCGACTCATAAAGCGAGTTGGTAACAGACTCGCCTTTGCGCACGAGTGCTTTGAAGTTTCCGAATCTCTGCGCCGCTAAATATTGTTTTGGACTGATGCCCATCACCCGTTTGAACGTGCGCTGCAAGTGAAACACGCTCACGCCTGTTTCGGAGGCGAGCTCTGCGAGTTTGAGTGGCTCGCCGTCAGGCTCGTTCAACAAGCGACAGACGCGCTGCACGAGATCGATCTGCGGATCAAGGACGCGCACGCGCCGAGGTTGGCAACGCAGGCACGCGCGAAAGCCGGCTTGTTCCGCGGCTTCAGGCAGGTCGAAAAATTTAACACGCTCGCGATGTGCGCGACGCGAAGGACACGACGGGCGGCAGTACACTCCGGTTGAAGTCACTGCGAAGACGAATTGCCCGTCGAAGCGTGCGTCTTTCGCCAGCACCGCTTGCCAGAGTTGCTCGTTGTTTTGTGCAGTTTGAATCATAGCCCGCATCGTAAAGCAGACAACAGAATCAATCTATCTGGTTCTTGCTGTCAAACTTTAACCACGGATTACACGGATTTTGTCTCTTTCGATCAATGTGCTTAAATGCACCCACACAAGTGGACTCGGAATTTTTGTCACAACTGAACGAACAACAGCGTGAAGCTGTGCTTGCTACAGAGGGTCCGCTCCTCATACTCGCGGGCGCCGGCTCAGGCAAGACACGCGTTATCGCTCATCGCATCGCTTATCTCATCGCCGAGAAGAAAGTCCCGAGCTGGAACATTCTCGCGGTAACGTTTACGAACAAAGCCGCGGATGAGATGCGACAACGCGTACAGCGACTGCTGCGCACACAGGAACGTAACGACCTGCCCCTCGTCTCGACGTTTCACAGTCTTTGCGTTCGCATCCTGCGCCAGGATCTGGAAAAGCTAAACGACAGGTACACACGTCGCTTCACCATCTACGACCAGGACGATTCGCTGCGTTTGATCAGGCAGTGCATCAAGGAACTCGGCTTCGACGAGAAGTATCTCGCGCCGCGCGCGACGCAATCAGCGATCAGCTCGGCGAAGAATCGGGGCGAGGACCCGACTGCATTCGCAGCGCGCGCAGAGTACCAGGACGAGCGTCGCGCGACGATGGGCAAGATTTACCAGATGTACGAGGATCGCCTGCACTCGAATAACGCGCTCGACTTCGACGATCTGCTGATCAAGACCGTGCGACTGCTGCGCGACGTAGACGAAGTCAGGGAAAAGTACAACAACAAGTTTCGCTACATCCTTGTCGACGAGTATCAGGACACAAACTCACTCCAGTTTGCCCTGATCCGTTTGATAACTCAGAAGACCCAGAATGTCTGCGTAGTCGGCGACGAAGACCAGTCGATCTACAAGTGGCGCGGCGCGGACATCAGCAACATCCTCAACTTCGAAAAGCAGTTTCCCAACACGAAAACCATCCGTCTCGAACAAAACTACCGCTCCACACAAACAATCCTCGACTTAGCCGGCGCGGTGGTGAAGAACAATCTCGAGCGCAAAGGGAAAACTCTGTGGACTTCCAACCCGCGTGGTGGTCGTGCTGGTTATTACCAGGCATTCGACGCGGAAGCCGAAGCGCGTTGGGTAGCACAGAAGATTCTCGAGCATCGTCGCGACGAGTTTGACATTCGCGCGGCAGTGCTCTATCGCACCAACTCGCAGTCGCGAGTGTTTGAAGAGGCGATGCGGCGGGCCGGATTGCAGTACAACATCATCGGCGGCTTTTCGTTTTACGAGCGCATGGAAGTGCGCGACATCATCGCGTATTTGAAGCTGGCGCTGAATCCAAACGATTCGATCGCACTACAGCGCGTGATCAATAGTCCGCCGCGTGGTATCGGCAAAACGACGATCGACGAGATCGAGCGGCGCGCGCGCGATTACGAACTCTCCTGGTGGGAAACGATCGCCGCCATCATCGAGCGGCCGGAAAATCTCGGCTCACGCGCGATTACTGCGCTGAAAGGTTTCCGGCGTGTAGTTACACACCTCGCGGAGCTTTCCGATCCCGATCGAAACTCTAATTCCGATTCGCCTGTTTCCGACATCGTTCGCGATGCGATCAAGGAAACCGGTTATGAACAAGCGCTGCGCTCCGAGCGCACCGACGAAGCGGAAGGCCGGCTGGAAAACTTGCAGGAACTTGTCAACGCTGCTGTTGATTACGACGAACAGGGTGTCGATGGACTGCGTGAGTTTATCGACCACTCGGCACTCGTTTCCGATCAGGACGAATACAAACGCGACGCGCCAGTCACCCTCATGACGGCACATTCGGCGAAAGGTTTGGAGTTTCCCCTCGTCTTTATCGTCGGGCTCGAAGATGGTCTATTTCCGCACTCGCGCGCCAGGACAGATGCCGCCGAGCTCGAAGAAGAACGCCGGCTCGCGTACGTCGCAATGACGCGCGCTGAACGCTTTTTGTACGTGACGCACGCGATGAAGCGTCGTGTGTATGGTGAAGAGCTGGCTTCAGAACCGTCGCCGTTTTTGAATGAAATGCCAAGCGAGCTGCTCGAGGATCTCAGCCTTGGCAAGTCGTGGCTGCACTTTAAGAGTGGCTCAGCGGACATTGACTACGAGCACGGCGAATACAAGAAGGAGCGGAAGAAGTACACGGGTAAGACTTACGACAGCGTCGATTCGATCGCGGATTTTTTCAAACAACGCAATCGCCAGTTGGGCCGGACAGCGGAACCAAAACCGCAAGTGCAGGCACCCGTATCTGGTGAATTCACGCCGGGTTCATACGTGAAGCACTCGAAGTATGGTCGTGGACTTGTGTTGCGGCGTGAGGGCGCTGGTGAATCCGCGAAACTAACAGTGAGTTTCCCGGGTTACGGGCAAAAGAAATTAGTCGAGAAGTACGCTGGATTGGAAAAAGCGTAACCGCGGATGACGCAGATAAAATCCGGATTTTATCCGCGTCATCCGCGTTAAAATTAGCTAGCCGTTAGTTCAGCCGCGATTTCATTCGCGTTGAAGACGTTCTTCAGGATCTCCAACATTCCTCGTGAATCAACCGAGATTGAGCGATTCACGGAACCGTCGTACATGAAGTCGCCGACCAGCGATTGAATGTTTCCGTCGAAGATCAACCCAACCAATTCGCCGTTCTGATTGATCGTCGGTGAACCTGAGTTACCGCCGATGATGTCGTTCGTCGAAACAAAGTTGAACGGCGTGTTCAGATTGACGTCCTTCTTTTTCTCCATCCAACGCGCCGGCAGGTTGTACGGAAACTGTTGCTTGAAAGAATCGGACCGAGCGTAGAGACCGCCGAGTGTCGTGAACGGCGGAACCTTCTTGCCATTCTCCATGTAACCCTCAACGGCGCCGTACGAGAGACGCAGCGTGAAAGTCGCATCGGGATAGAGTTTCGTTCCTTCGGTCTCAAAAAGCGCGCGGGCGATCTTCGCGTAATTCGCACGCTCCACACCCGTGAGCTCACTCTCGTGACGCTTCCGAACCTCACGTGCCTTCGGATCGATCAAACGCGCCACCACGATCATTGGATCCGTTGAAGCGTCGATCGCAGCCTTACCACCCTTGGCCAGTTCTTTACGAAACTCCACATTCTTAAGCTTCGTGCCGGTGATCAACTCATTAGCGCGCGCCTCTGGAGACTTGCCATCGAGCACCTGCTTCACGAGCGCATTGTCGGCGCCAAGGAGCTCGACCATGAAACCGAGCGAATCGGCGAGTTTCAACTTCTCGAAGTCTTCGTGAATCGGAGCCGGCGAATACAGCCCGAGCTCTAGTGAAGCACGACGAGCATCAGTGTACTCCGGCAGCCGCTCGGCGTTGGGTTTCTCGTTCTCAGCCGCGAGCCGCACGAGTGTCCGCGCGAAGTCGAATAAGGTGCTGTTGAAGCCTCCCATTTGCTCGAAGATCCGGCGTTCGCGAACGAAGCTTGGATATGCCTTGTGGGCACTGGCAATTGCGTCCCAAGCGTCGCCGTAAAGCTTCTGCCGTTCCGGATTTGCGGCGATTGATTTGCGAAGCGCCTGTTCTTCTTTCGTCTTCCGGGCCATCAGTGAGGGATCTTTGAGTCCGCGAAGTTGGCCGCGATACACCTTTAAAGCGTTCTGCACGCCGTTGAGTTCGTTCTGCCCCTGGCGCGTTTGTTCTTCACCCAGCACCATGTATTTCTTGAGCATCGCTTCGCGCCGCTCCAACAAGCGGATGATGATCGGGATGCTCGTGTCGCGCAGTTGCTCCAGGTGTGCCACTGTATTAAGACGCGAGGTCGAACCGGGATTGCCCGTCACGAAAACGAGGTTGCCTTCTTTCGCGCCGGCGGTGGACCATTTGAAATAATGCTCGGGACGGACCGGCTGGTCGTTTTCGTAAACACGGACCAGCGCCATGTCGATGTTGAAGCGCGGGAAGTTGAAGTTGTCCGGATCGCCACCGAAGAATGCGGCCTGGAATTCAGGCACAAAGACGAGGCGAACGTCGGTGTATTTCTTGTAGCGATAAAGATTGTATTGGCCGCCCTGGTAAAGCGTGACGACGTCTGAGCGCAACCCGGTCGCTTTCAACGACTCTCCTTCGATCGCAGCGATCTCAGCGGTTCTCGCCGCGAACGCAGCGGCGTCAGTAGTGCCTGCCTTCACTGCGCCATTCACGCGCGCCGTGACATCTTCAATGCTTTGCAGCACATTCAGCTCGAGACTCGGCGCTTTGATCTCTTCGGCGCGGGTCTTCGCGACAAAGCCTTCTTTCGCGAGGTCCTTCTCAGGCGTGCTGACTTCGCCGACTATGTCCTCGACGATGTGATAGTTCGTTAGCACGAGTCCGTTTGGAGACACGAACGAGCCCGAACCGCCGTTATTGAAGCGCACGGAGGCGAGCCGAACCTTGTTCAGCCATTCATCGGTAACTTCAAACCCGTATTTCTTCTTGATTTCGGCGCGCGGGACGTTGTTGAACGGCCACATGCCTTCGTCGGCCAGCGCCGTGATATGCAGTGTTTGTAAGCTGAATAGCGCCAGCAGGAGCGCAGAAAAGAATTTTCTCAATTTCATCTCAATCCTCGAACAAAGAGTTTGGACACGGATACCACAGATTACAACGATTGGAGGAGATCTGTGAAACGGCTGTGATGCGGGGATTATTCCTCGCGCTCGCCGCGGTCCCTGAGCCGTACGTATTCGTCGAGGGAGACGTCGTAGCCTTTCTCCTTCATCCGCCGAATGTAGCTGGCGCTGACGCCGTGGTCTTTCAGCCGGACTAACTGCTCGATGGCGACGTTGCTGTAGCCGAGCTCTTTGAGTTCCTTGATGAACGACGCGCTCACGCCGTGGTCTTTCATGCGTACCAGCTCTTCCAGCGGCAGCCGTTCGTAGCCGAGTGCTTTCAACTCATTTATGAACGAGGTGGAAACGCCGTGATCCCGCAGCCTGATCCAGTCGTTGAGTGTCGAGCGGGTGTAGCCGGCGGCGATGAATTCGTTGATGAATCTGGCGGTGACGCCGTGATCACGCGTGCGGATCAGTTCTTCAGGAGTGAGTTCCGCATAGCCGAGGCCGGACAGTTCGCGAATGAAGTTCAGACTCACGCCGTGGTCCTTCATCCGCACTACCAGTTCCGTGGTTTTGACGGAGTAGCCGAGCGATTTCAGGCCTTGCAGGTATTCCAGCCTGACGCCGTGATTGGCCATTCGTATCAGTTGGTCGAGGGTGGAGGTGTCGTAACCCTGGGCTTTCAGCTCGTTGAGAAATGCGAAGCCGGTGTCGGTCATCGCGAGTGTCAGGAGTTGTTCGTCATTGGGTCGGCCAAAGCCTTGCTTGGCGAGTTCTGCTGCAAATGCGCTGTTGGGGCTGAAGGTAAAGTGACCTGAGCCGTTGCCTTCTTTGAACCAGCCTTCGAAGTTGAAAGTGCCTGAGTCGCGCTTTAATTGGAAGCGCACGTTGGTGCCGGTAGAGGAAAGCACTTGTTCGCGTGTTAGTCCGGCGAGTTGATCGAGAGTGACACCGAAACCGGTATTGTTGTAGCTGAACCCGGTGTCGCGTTGGCGCCGGTAACGCATCGTCAGTTGGAGTTTGGTTTCGCTGGGCCGGAATTCGATTAACCACTGGTTGGTCGATTCCTGCGGGTTTGAGTAACCCACCTCAGCCGCCGGGTAACACGCCCAAATCAGTGACAAAACTCCAAACAGAGCGACGACGAACAGGATTCTTTTCACGGTGGCCTCCGGTGAAGATTCTCCCTGGAGTGCGGTCTCGCGCTCCAGGGAGTAGTAAAAGTTTGCTGGTTTTACTGAAAGAAAGCAGATTACTAGTTTGCTCTGTGAGGTAAACACCGCACTGCTGGATTTTGTGACACAGTCCTAACGGCTTGAACTTTTGCCTGGCTGTTCGCCGGTTACTGGTCTCGGTTTGGTGTTAACTTGGCTGCCGCACTGACGGCAAAGGTAGCTATCGTCTTTCTGGGCGGCAGGCACCAGCCAAAGACAACCGCACGATTGGCACAAGATGGTGGAACCCAGCAACCATTCGTTGAATCTGATCTGATTTTCTACCCTCATCGTGTCCCCCCTGTTCGCTGTAATCGGGTTTTTAGAGCGCTAGGTGTTCTAAACGACAAACGACGCGATAGTTTCAATAAATTGTGCCAGCTTAGTGAAAACCAGAGGGCAACAGAACAAGACTCCTCAAAACAGACAAGTCCTAAAAATAGAACCAGTACCTGAAAATAGAACAAGTCAGGAACAGGGGCTTGCCCCGCTGCCAGATGAGTCCAAGAGCGGGGGCAAGCCCCTCTTCCTGACTTGTTCTATTTTCAGGTGTTCTTTTCTCTTGACTTGTTCTTTTTATTAAGGCGCTTGAAAATGCCGCCATGCGGTTGAATCAATTTCCGCGGATGCTGCTTTCGGAGTGGCGCAAGCTCCGGCTTCCGAGCTCGGGGGAAACGGTCGTCGTTGCCGTTTCAGGTGGCGCCGATTCCACCGCCCTGCTTCTCGCCATCGACGAGCTCAGAAAATACCACAAACTCCACGCCACCATCTGCGTCGCCCATCTCGATCACCGCCTGCGAAAAACCAGCGGCAAAGACGCCAAATGGGTCGCTGCGCTCGCAGAAAAACTCGGTTACCGCAGCATCATTGGACGCAGCAAAGTAGCTGAAGACGCACGCGCCGCCAGCGACAACCTCGAGCAAGCTGCACGAGAAGCGCGGTACGCATTTCTGGAAAGAACCGCCAAACGAGTGTCTGCAAATTACGTCTTGACCGCCCACACGATGGACGACCAGGCTGAGACAGTTCTCCTGCGGTTGATGCGCGGCAGCGCCAGCTTCGGTCTCGCCGGCATGGACGCCATCCGTCCCATCGCGAAAAATAGCACTGTTAAACTGGCCAGACCGCTCCTGTGGGCACGTCGCATCGAGACCGAAAACTACTGTCGGATTCGAAAAACGGAGTTTTTAGTCGACGAAATGAACGATGATCAGAACTTCGCTCGCGTCAAAGTCCGGAACCAGCTCCTGCCGCTGATGCAGTCGTTCAACAACCGGATCACCGAAGCTCTCACACGCACAGCGGCGCAACTACGCGAGGACGACGCCGTTCTTTTTAAGGATTCCGATGCACTTTTACAGCGTGCGGCGGTGTCTAAGGAGGAGAACGGTGGCGAAAGTGAAACCAAAACGCCCACGCTCGACGTAAAGGTGCTGGCCAACGAGCCGCCGGCGCTGCGACGCAGGGCGTTGCGACAATGGCTTTCGGACGCGCGAGGCGGTACGCGAAGACTTGAAATGGTTCACCTGCTGGCGGTCGAGAAGCTTCTGGAGGGCAGCGCCGGTGGTCGCGTAGTGGAGTTACCAAACGGAGGACGGGTGCGACGCCGGCGGAACCGGCTGGAGTTTGAGTCTGAAAATGTTTGAAAAAGCAGCGTTCAAACTCTATAGTCCTAAACTGAGGCGCGGTTTTTGAGCGCAATAGGGAACCTTAATTGCTAGAGTGCATCAAAGTTAGGTTGTTTTGATAGAGTGGACTTCGGCGTTAGCGACGTCGAGGCTGGGCAGCGACAAATGCCGCCCTGTTAAGGTATCATCACGGGTCGGAGGCGTTAATGAATTTGAGTTCTACGGCAAGACAAATTGTTTTTTGGCTCCTGATAATCGCGGGGGCACTTTTGCTATATAAACTCGTTAATCCGCGCGGCAGCACGTATAAGACCATCGCGCTAACCGAGATGGATCAGATGATCCAGAGCGGTAATCTAAAATCGTTAACAGTAAAGCAAAATGAAAGCGTAGCTATCGATAACAGCAACCAGGAATACCGGGCAGCGTTGTCGAACGAGTTTGCAAAGCGCGACTTGCTCAATGCGGCGCGCGAGGTCGTCAACAACAAGCCCCGTGTACCGAAGGTAGAAGAAGAATCGAGTAGCAGTTATATCTGGCCCATGCTCATTACCTGGGCCCCACTTCTGTTTATCATCGCGATTTGGATCTTCATGCTGCGACAAATGCAGTCAGGCGGCAACAAGGCGTTGTCGTTTGGCAAGTCGCGAGCAAAGCTACTCAACAACCAGCAGAAACGTGTGACGTTCAAGGACGTGGCCGGTGTTGAAGAAGCGAAAGAAGAATTACAAGAGATCATCGAGTTTCTTAAGGAACCGCAGAAGTTTCAGAAGCTCGGCGGCCGCATTCCCAAGGGCGTTTTGATGATGGGACCGCCGGGAACGGGCAAGACGTTGCTGGCCCGTGCGATTGCCGGCGAAGCAAACGTTCCGTTCTTCTCGATTTCCGGTTCAGACTTTGTAGAGATGTTTGTAGGTGTCGGTGCATCGCGCGTGCGCGACTTGTTCGAACAAGGCAAGAAGAACGCGCCGTGCATCATCTTCATCGATGAGATTGACGCGGTGGGCCGTCATCGTGGCGCCGGACTTGGTGGTGGACACGATGAACGCGAACAGACGTTGAACCAGTTGCTGGTTGAGATGGACGGCTTTGAATCGAACGACGGTGTGATCCTGATCGCTTCGACCAACCGTCCGGACGTGTTGGATCCGGCGTTGCTGCGACCTGGCCGGTTCGATCGGCGGGTAGTTGTTTCGCGACCTGACGTACGTGGACGCGAAGGCATCCTGAAAGTTCACACCCGCAAGATTCCGCTGGGTGAAGACGTTGATATCTCCGTGATCGCGCGCGGCACACCGGGATTCACCGGAGCTGATCTGGCGAACCTGGTTAACGAAGCCGCTCTCAATGCTGCTCGTTACAACAAGAAGCTCGTAGCAATGGGCGACTTCGAGTTGGCGAAAGACAAGGTGTTGATGGGCGCTGAGCGCAAGAGCATGGTGATCTCGAACGAAGAGAAGCGCGTCACTGCTTATCACGAAGCGGGTCACACGCTGGTTGGTTTGAAAGTGCCAAACGCTGATCCGGTTCACAAAGTGACCATCATTCCGCGTGGCATGGCGCTCGGTGTGACGCAACAGCTTCCCGAAGGCGATCGTCACAACTACAGTCAGGAATACCTGTTGGGCCAGATCTCGATCCTGATGGGTGGACGCATTGCTGAAGAGACGTTCCTCGGCAGTATCACCACTGGAGCTTCAAACGATATCGAACGTGCGACCGAACTCGCGCGCGCGATGGTTTGTGAGTACGGCATGTCTGACATGGGTCCGCTGACCTTCGGCAAGAAGGAAGAGCAGATCTTCCTCGGACGCGAGATTGCTCAGCATCGTGACTTCTCGGAAGACACCGCCATCAAGATTGATGACCAGGTGAAGAAGATCGTCACCTCGCAGTATGAGAGAGCGAAGGCGATCATCGAAGAGAATCGCGACACGATGATTCGATTGGCTGAGTGCTTGTTGGAGCGTGAGTCGTTGGACGGCGTTGAGATTCGACGGATCGTAGCGGGCTTGCCGCTCGATGAGAATCCATCGGTTGATTCGGGCAACGACGAGGATCGGCCGCAGTTGAAGGAACCGACCGCAAAACCGCTCAAGCCGATTCTGCCACCGATTACGGGCGGCAATCCGCAACCGGCCTAAATACTTCAAAGGGACGTTTTGTAGGGGCGGCACTCCGTGGCCGCCCCTTTTGCTTTATTATTCGTGCTAATGACCCGCGCCTGGCACATCAAAGGCCGTGCTTTGCCCATCGGTGAGCGAACGCTCATCATGGGCATTCTTAATGTCACCCCTGATAGCTTCAGCGACGGCGGACAATTCGTTGACATTGATAAAGCGCTGGCTCACGCCGAGACGATGATCGCCGAAGGCTCGGACATTATCGATGTTGGCGGCGAGTCTACGAGACCTGGAGGCGAGCCGGTTTCGATTGACGAAGAGATTCGGCGCGTCGTTCCCGTTATTGAAGGTCTAGCCCAGCGAACTAAAGTCCCGATCTCAGTCGACACTACAAAATCCGAAGTAGCTCGCGCGGCCCTGGACGCAGGCGCCGCTATCGTCAACGACATATCAGCGCTGCGTTTTGACTTCTACATCGCCGACGCCGTCGCGCGCGCCGGTGCCGGCCTGGTCCTTATGCACTCACGCGGCACACCCGCCACGATGCACCGTCTGCCGCCAGTCGCCGACATCATGCACGAAGTCACTTACAGCCTCCGCGCCAGCATCAACATGGCCGAACGGCGCGGCGTAAAGCGTGAGTCAATCGTGATCGATCCGGGAATCGGCTTCGGCAAAACGCAGGATCAAAATCTCGAACTGATTGCGAAACTGGACCAACTCATCGCCGCCTTCCCCGACTACCCACTCCTCATCGGCACTTCTCGCAAATCCTTCATCGGCCGCATCCTCGCCGATGAAAGCGGCACCCCCGCCCCTGCCGAAGATCGCCTCCACGGCACCATGGCCACCATCACCGCCTCCATCCTCCACGGCGCCCACATCGTCCGCGT
>JAICQI010000899.1 GCA_025937955.1 Pyrinomonadaceae bacterium | reverse complement strand
ATACGAATTCCAACTCTCTGCAGAGGGAATCTTTCCCGCCCGATCCCACGCGAAACCCGCCCAATACGAAACGGGAGTGGTAACTCCGGGCTTTAAGACAACCAGATGATTCAACTTGTCCTCCGCCAGCTTGTCGACGGCGCGTGGATCCACAACGATCGCCAAACCCTGCATGCCGAGGTTCTTGTCCATCGGTTCCCAGATCGTCAGCCAGCCACGTTCAGCGTTGAACTGCTTCTGCTCGTCTTTAACTTTCTTGAGTCCGACAGCCAACGCGAGCGACTCGCTACCCGATGCCGCCTGGTAAGAAGCGCGAAAGTGATTCAACTGACTCCCGGCATCCAGCGACACTCGCAACACCTGCGAGACTTTGACCCCATTCACGTCAAACGGTTCGTACACGAGCTCAAACATCACGCGGATTGGTCCATTCGTAAGCACGCGTGAGTCAACAAAGTTTGTCGGGATGTAGAGCTGTCCATTCGACCAGATGCCGTTTCCACCACAACCGCGCGTCGGACCAGCAGAATACACATCAGCGCCTTCACCCTGGTCGGTGTGATAGTTGTCGACCATGTACCAATCGTTGATGACGAGCTTTTCGGTTCGCTTGGACCAGATATCGATCGCGCTACTCGTGAGTGGTTCGCCTTTCCATGTGATCAACGCTTTGCCGTAAGTGCGATGCCCGACGCGATCGTTCTCCCACGCGAAGTCGTCAAAACGCTCGCGCACAAAACGACCGTAGGCGCGGAAGTCTTCCTTCTTGTACTCGCGTTTCTTGCCGCCGGTTATGGTGAAGGTTTTTGTCTCGTTCGGAGCGAAGTCGGCCTGGAAGATGAGCACGTCCGGTTTGTGAAAGTCGTCGTAGTCGGTATCGACTGCCTGCGCAAGGACCTCTTTTCCAGATCCGTCGCGCACGTGAAGCTTCGTCAGGTCTTTTTCAGCAAGCGGCGCCAGCGCCTGCGCAGTCAATTCGATTGTCTCACTCGGCCGCGCGATCTTGAGTTTGTTAACGGCGGTCACCGTCAACTGATTTTGAGACGCGTTAACAGCCGGAACAAAAATAGCCAACAGGAGAACGAGGCTAAGCTTCATTAAGTTTTCCTCACGAGATCTAACTTAGGATGGCAGAACCTTGTGGGCGTATTTTGCCAGTACATCAGCACTGCCGTCGAGACATCTATGCCTTTTGTGCCTTTTTGTGGCTAACTACAGTGGAGGAGGCGACTGATGAAGGACCGAATAGACCAGGCTCGCTGGCTCGCGGTGCTGGTAGCAACCGCGATCGCGCTTTATTTGTGCTGGCTCATGCTGCGGCCATTCCTTGGTGTTGTGGCATGGGCGATCGTGCTGGTGATCGTCTTTTATCCTGTTCATAAACAGTTGGGGAACAGGATCAGAAACCCAAGCCTGCGCGCGTTGTTGTCGTGCCTGCTCGTGGTACTGGTAATCGTTCTGCCGCTCACAGTCCTGACGGTGGCGGTCGCTGAAGAGCTGGCCAAGACCCTTCCGAATCTTCCTTCGCAAGCCTCTGAATTAGCGCACCGTCAAACGCCGCTGCTCGGCAGAGTTTCCGAATGGCTACAAAATCGATTTGGCGTCGACACCATCCGTTTGCAGGACTTCTTCTTACAGCAACTCAGAAATTCCGGTCAGCGCTTGCTGGGCGCTTCCTTCAACCTGATGGGAAATATAGTCAGCAGCATCATAAAGGCGTTCTTTGTCATTTTCACTATGTACTACCTGTTTCGCGACTCAGACAAAATCGTCGCCAAGTTGCCCGACGCATTGCCACTGCGCAGAGAGCAAAGCGAGGCGATCATCCTGCGCACTCAGCAAGTGGTCAGCGCGAGCGTGTACGGTGTAGTCACGATTGCGGCGTTACAAGGCATTCTCGGCGGGCTAATGTTCTGGATTCTGGGCATCCCGTCGCCCGTACTGTGGGCAGTGCTGATGGCGTTCGTTTGCATGATTCCGATTGCCGGATCTTTTTTGGTGTGGTTGCCGCTCTCGATCTATTTGATGGTGGGAGGATATTGGACCAGAGCAGTGATACTCATCGTTTGGGGCGCACTCGTGATCAGCACTATCGACAACTTCTTACGTCCGAAGCTGGTTGGCGGCCAGACCAGGCTCCATGAGCTGCTGATATTTTTTTCAGTGCTCGGCGGGATCAGCGTCTTCGGCCTGCTCGGAATCGTACTCGGACCGGTCGTGCTCGCTATCACCCTTGGTCTGTTACAAACATTTCAGAAACAACAAGAAGACACGTATACGCGGATGAACACAGATTAGCTGAAGGGAATTTGGTTCCGAGTATTGTTATTGTCTTATGTGACGAAAAATCCATGAAAGGGTTGTT
>JAICQI010000585.1 GCA_025937955.1 Pyrinomonadaceae bacterium | reverse complement strand
GCCTATTTCGCGAAGAGGCAGGCATTGATCGAGTCGATTGGTGAAACGCAACACACTATTGCTGAGACCTCGATGCTGCCGGTCGTGATGAACGGCGCCGCGGATTTCCAGGTGAGCAACCTGCTGGCGACGATTGCTGCCTGTCGCGCTTTTGGTATCGATCAGGACGCACTGCTGAAGGGCCTGACCAGTTTTTCGAGTTGGGCCAACAATCCGGGGCGTGCAAATCTTTACCGCTTGAACGTCGGTCACGTGATGGTTGACTACGGGCACAACACCGATGCGTTCCACGCGATTTGTCGCATGACGTCACACTGGAGCGATAGGCCTGTCACCGGAATCATCACCATACCCGGGGATCGCGACGACGCGATCATCGATCGTGCGGCTCGTGCGGCTGCGAAGGGCTTTAACAAAGTGATCGTGCGGGAGGACCACGATCTGCGCGGACGCAAACCCGGAGATGTGGCGAACATTGTTTGCCGCGCGATTCGCGAAGTCTCGCCGGCGATGGAGTGCGAAGTTGTGCTGGACGAGATCGAGGCATTGCGTAAGGCCGTGAGCCAGATGCGCAAGAATGAAGTGATCGTCTGTTTCTACGAAAAACTAAAGCCGGTTCAGCAGGCGTTGGAGGAATTGGCTGCTCAACCTGTAGTCGCGCTGCCACCGATGCCTCGCGCGCAGGCGCCCGTTCGAAGAACTGCGATCGTTGGGCCCCGAAAGAGACTGGCTCCGGCAATACCGCCAGCTTAATGAAGCCTCCTTGGAGTGCGGTGCCTTGGCACCGCTTTGGTATTTAGCTTTCCGAAAATTGACCAAAGCGGTGCCAAGGCCCCGCACTCCAAGGAGGAGCAAAAGCAAGACAAATGCATTGGATTACGGCGCAGAACGTGGTATAAAACGATGCATCGTCCCTAATTCGTTATGCGTTCGGTTGACCCCCCCACCTTCCGAACTTCCCCTTCCGTGCGGTGTTTTACTATCAACTCCTCTTCAAGGGGGTCCGATGTTCAGACTGCTTGCTTTCTTCATTGCCTTTCTAATTGGCGCGGCTCTCGTGTCGGCCCAGACGGCCGCTAATTACACGAACACTGCGCCCAACTCTGAGGTCACTGCTTCGCCGGAGGCGAGGGCGGAAGCCAAACGACTGTACAAGGAAGGCGTGAAGTACGGTCTGGCTGGATTGTTTCAGCAAGCCGTTGAGGTCCTGCGGCGCGCAGTGACGTTAGACCCGCAGCACGCCGATGCGCATTACGCATTGGGTCATGCGTACTTCGACCTGAAGCAGTGGCGGAATGCAATTGAGAGTTTGAAAGTAGCAGTTGCGCTCAACCCAAAGGATGATGAAGCTCGAGATCGCCTTGGGCTGGCCCGGGCCATGTTGTGGGAAGAGGACAATGCGAAATTAGTCGCGCAGCGTCCGAAGATTGTTCCCAACACCGTTCCGCAGACTGAGCCAAAGCCTGCCGAGCCTAAGCCTGCTGAGCCAAAGACCGATCTCAATCCGGAGGGCCAGCAGGTCTCGATCGTTGCGAAAGTGCCGCAAGCACCCGAAGATACTGCAGAGCCTTCGGAAGAAGTAAACGCCGCTGCAAATGAATTAGCACTCACGAAAATCTATCGCGTTGGTCCAGGCGACGTTTTGGATATTCGAATCAACGACAGTGCCTCACCACAATCGACGTTGTTTACTGTTACGCCCACCGGGTTTTTGGAGCATCCGCTGATCGCCGAGCCGATTGAGGCGGGTGGTCTGACCGTAGACGAGATCGGCAGCAAGTTCGAAAGCGAACTGAAAAGACGTGCTTTGATCGCTGATCCAAGAGTCTCGGTAGGAGTGCGCGACTACGCCAGCCACACGATTCTTGTCAGCGGGCTGGTGAAAGACTCAGGCACAAAGATTCTTCGCCGCGAAGCGATTCCTCTCTACGTCGTTGTCGCCGATGCTCAGCCGCTGCCGGAAGCGGCGCGAGTCTTGGTGCTGCGTAACGAGTCGGGCAAGACGTTTGAGATTGAGCTCGACGAAGCCAGCGAGATGAACCTGCTGGTGCGTCCGGGCGATGTAATAACACTGCACCCTCACGTGACGCAGTTCGTTTACATCGGCGGTGAAGTGAAGCTGCCGGGCGAGAAGACTTATCGGCGAGGCTTAACTCTGACACAAGCGCTCATCTCAGCCGGAGGCGTGACGGCCAAAGCGAAAGAAGCACGGGTCGGGCGCGACGACGGAAATGGATTCCTGGTCGTCAACCGTTACAAGTTGAAAGACATCGAATCTGGCAAGGTGCCTGACCCCGTAGTTAAACCTGGTGACCGGATCGTGATTCGGGATTAAGCATGGCAGCGAGAGCCAAACAATTCGTTTTCGACACGGCGACACGAGAGTTATGGCGTGTGGCTGAGAGCGGCGACATGGACGCGCTGGCCGGCCTCTTGGCGCGTGGCGTCGATGTTAATGCGCGGAACGAGCACGGCGTGACGGCGTTGATGCGCGCCGCACATTACGGTCACGATCGCGTGGTGCGCGTGCTGCTCGAGCATGGTGCCGATCCAAACCTAACGCGCAACGATAAATTTACCGCACTCGCCCTCGCAGCGTTTTTTGGTCACACTGAAACGGTTCGGCTTCTGATCGAGAATGGCGCGAAGACTGAAGTCGTCACCCGCTCTGGTACATCGCCAAAGATGTGGGCCATGGCGCGCACGTTCACTGATGCAGCGCGTTGTTTCGAACAGCCAAAACGCGCACCTGTAGCTGTCCTTTCCGCCGCAAAGCCGGCGCCGGTTCCAGTGCCAGCTCAGGTACCGGTGGTGATTAAGACGCTGAAAGATCCGCCGGAGATCTGGGATCTTGTTCACGAAGTGCCAAGAGGAGAATTTACGGCGCGCTCAGCGTTTGTTTCTCGTGTTAGGTCGATGAACAGAGCTTTTACGCTCGGTGCTGTAGCGGCGTTGTTGCTGGTGGTTGCGTGTGGAGTGGGAGCGTTGGTCTTCCGGAATTCACCAGCGCACAATTTACCGCCGGAAGTGCCGCCTACGCAGACCGCGGAGGCACCAGTTACTCCCCCTGTTACCGTCGAGAGCTCAGCTCCCGCCGCGCCACTATCTGAGACAGATGAATTCGTCTCGGCGGACGCGATCAAGAAAGTGCCGATGACGCGTCAGACGAGGCGGCGACCTGTCGGCGATCAAAATGTGATTGGGACGGCGCCGACCGTGGAAGCGCTGCCCGCTGCGCCTGTGGCAGTCGCAAGTCCTCAGGTTGAAAAGGCCAGGGCCGACTCCGTTGCGAAAAGTCCGCCAAGCGCGCTCAGTCCTCAGCTCATCACGCCCGCGAAGAGTGCGCCACCAAAAGGCAAAGTCATCCAGTGGCCATAGCCACAAAAAAGCACATAAGACACAAAAATAGGTCCGTCAATAGAGCCCTTTTGTGTTTTTGCGCTAATACTCTGCGAAGGCGTCGTCCGGGTAACAGTACAACCAACGCTCGGCGCGTTGGGCGGAGGCGATCACTGGATGACCACTCGCGCGAGCGTGCTTTGACGCGTGCTGGTTTGGTGAACTGTCGCAGCAACGTGTTCCGCCGCACTGCTGGCACGTGCGCAGGTGAACCCAGCGATCACCAGTCTTCACACACTCTTCACAAACCCTCTGTTCTGGTTGCTTAACGTCAGTAATTTCATCGATATGAGTGCATACTTCTGTCGCCATCGCGCTAGTATACAGCTTGCGGACGATCCTCGAAGCGTCGCGCTCTTGGCGGATAATCGGCATTCATATTAAGTGGCTCATCAGTCTCTGTTGAAGGTCCGCCTTGGTTATCGCCCGCACGAATAACAGACGTTTCATCAACATAGAACGAGCGTATGCCGCTGCCGCCATAACTTTCAGGGATTCCAACTGCAGCAAACCCTGCCACATTCATTTCGTCGGTTGTTAACTCGACGATGAAGTTGTAGCCGTTCTTGGCGCCTGAGCCGAGCTTTGGATCGATCAAGCCCTGCGCTGCCAGTTCGTCCAGCGTTGCATACTTGTCAAAGCTGCTTTGATACGTGGCCTGGGCGTAAGCGATCTGCCTGAGTGAATGAATAGCGGACCCCTCGTTTGCAGCCCTGCGAGCTGCAAGCAGGTTGGGGATGGCGATAGCTGCAATGAGGGCGATCGGAACGATGCTGCTAAGCGACAGGATATTTAAAACGAGTCCGGCGATGGCAATGCCGCGACCACCGTATCGCCACGGTTCGCGCCTGACTCTGCCCATGGCTTTGGCTGCCACGACGATGCCGGCAATCGCGCCTACGAACAACAGTCCAAGAGTGAAGAAGCTGACGATGCCGAGAACGAGCGCGAAAATC
>JAICQI010000363.1 GCA_025937955.1 Pyrinomonadaceae bacterium | reverse complement strand
GGCACCTGCGCTTTGATCACCTGTTGCTTACCGCTCGTCTCCATGCCCTGCACGCGGCCTCGACGTGAGTTCAAGTCGCCCATGATGTCGCCGCTGTATTCCTGTGGCGCCGCGATCTCGACGTCCATCACCGGCTCCAGCAACGATGGCTTTACTTTCTCCATCGCCGCACGAAAAGCCTTGCGACCTGCCGCTCTGAATGAATGTTCGTCAGAATCCACCGGGTGATACGACCCATCGACTAACTGCACCTTGAAATCCACCAGCGGATAACCTGCAATTGCGCCTGACTTCGCCGCCTCGATGATTCCTTTTTCGATCGCCGGCCGGAACTGTTGCGGTACCGATCCACCGAAGATCTTGTCTTCGAAAACGAAACCACCACCACGCGGCAAAGGCTCGAACACGCACTTGCAATCGCCAAACTGTCCGCGCCCGCCGGTCTGCTTCTTGTGCCGGCCCTGGACTTCCGCGCGCTGCGTAATCGTTTCCTTGTAGGGAACCTTCGGCGGATGAAGCGTCACTTCCACGCCGTAACGCTTCTTCAACTTCTCGACGACTGTTTCAACGTGTAACTGTCCCGAACCAGAAAGCAGAAACTCCTTCGTCTGCGAATCGCGTGTGAAGTGCAGTGCCGGATCTTCTTCGAGAATCTTGTGCAGCGCCGCGCTGATCTTCTCTTCGTCCTGGCGCGACTTCGGCTCGATCGCAAAAGCTATCGCCGCCTCGGGATACTCGACGCCGTCGTAAACGATCTGCGCTTGTTTGTCGGAAAGCGTGTCGCCGGTTTGCGTCTCTTTTAGTTTCACACACGCGATGATGTCGCCGGCGTGTGCTTCCGTAACCTTGTCGAGTGTTTTACCTTGCATCGCGTGCAGCGCGCCGAGACGTTCCGAGATTCCGCGAGAGGTGTTGAGCGCGTTGGCGTCAGTCTGAAGATGACCGCTAATGATCTTGAAGACGTTGATACGACCCGCGAATGGATCCGCGACGGTGCGGAAGCAGTAAGCCGAGAATGGCTCATTGTCGTTGTACTTGCGTCCGATTCGCTCAGCGTCCGGAGCGGCATCGACTGGCTTGCCCCATTCAGTTTCGTGGTGCGCCGGATCTGGCGCGAATTCAACAAGCCCGTTCAGCAAAGCTCGCAGACCAACCTGCGTCATACTCGACACGGCGAACACCGGACACAGTTTGCTTTGCGCGATAGCGTTGTTGATGTTCGGAAGAATGTCTTCTTCGTCGAGTGTCCCCTGCTCAAAATACTTTTCCATCAACGCGTCGTTCGACTCCGCGACCAGTTCCACTAACCGTTCGCGCGTCTTGTCGACGATGTCGCGGCCTTCCGAGGGAATATCGATCTCTTTTGCCTGACCATCGGCGCCAAGCTCGTAAGCTTTCATGTGGACCACATCGACCACGCCACGAAAATCTTTTTCTTTTCCGATCGGTAACGTAAAAGGAATGATGGCTCTGCTGAAGGTCTTCTGCGCGCTTTCCAGTGCGGCGCCAAAGTCAGCGTGTTCTTTGTCGAGCTTGGTGATGACCATCACGCGCGGGACCATGAATTCATTTGCGTAGGCCCAAGTCTTTTCAGTTTGCACTTCAACGCCTTTAACTCCGTCAACGACGACGATGGCGCAGTCTGCGACGCGTAGCGCGGGTCGTGCGTGTGCGACGAAAGCGGCGTAGCCCGGCGAGTCTATAAAATTGAGTTTTGTATCGCGATGTTCGAGATGAGCGAGTGCGGTATTAAGTGTGATCTTGCGGGCAATGGAATCTTCTTCGTAATCGGTAACAGTGGTGCCTTCATCTACCTTTCCCCAGCGCGGTGTGGCTCCGGCGACGTAGAGAAGCGAGCTGACAAGCTGTGTCTTCCCTGCGTCGCCATGTCCAATGACAGCGAGATTTCTGATGGCTTCGGTCGGATAGACTTTCATATGTTTGAGTCCTTTCAGGCATGCGAATTTTTGTCGAAGGTGATGTAGCCGTAATGTATCTGACCGCGAACGTTAAAGGCAAGTTTAGCCACAGATTTTCACGAATTAAGGCGTATTCCAGCCATCTTTCGGCACCTTGATTGCATCTGAACTCCGTTGGAATAGGAGATAAGTGAAGAGTATGTTCTACAGGAAATTTCTCGCTTGGGCTGTGGCATTCTTGATTGCCGTTTCGTCGCTCGGAGTGGCCTCAGTCAAAGCGAAAGTCGATAACAACAACGAGCAGGGTTTACAGAGTATTGAGCCCCTGAATCTGGCAGTACTGATTCAGGATGACCTCGTGTCGCAGGTGGGCAATGAGCTTGGCGTCACCCGCGATTTCATTCGTTCTTTGCCGCAGGGTTCGAAGGTGATGGTTGGTTACATCACTGCCGGCACCTTGCAAGTCAGGCAGCCGTTTACGACTGATCTCGAGAAAGCCGCAAAATCGCTTCGCATACCGAGAGGAAGTGTCAGCAGTTCTCCTTTCAATCCTTATGTTGAAGTGATAGAAGCGTTGAAGAAGTTCGAAAGTGGTGGAACGAACGCCAACGCGCTGTTACTGATTTCAGATGGATTGGACACGTCGCGTGGCTTTGATGCAACGGCTGCTGGTCGTACGCTCGATATCGACCGTACGATCTCGGAAGCAAACAAACGTCGCGTTGCGATCTTCAGTTTCTATGCACCGTCGGTGGGACTGACAAGTCACAGCCGTCTGGCTGCGAGTTACGGACAGAGCTCGCTCAATCGGGTTAGCAATGAGACTGGTGGTAAAGCGTTCTTCCAGGGCACGACCGGATTCGTGACTTTCGATTCTTACTTCTCACGTTTGCGTGAGACGCTGAATCGCCAGTACGCTCGAGCGCGGTAAGTACTGCAAGAGAATCTTTTCTCAATCTGACAATAGGTCCTATAGTCGTATAGGACCTATTTTTCTTTTGTGGTAAAGTTTACCGCGTCCGGACAACCTGCCGGCGGCTCTTGCTCCAGAAACGAACCTACTCAATAGTCCATAGCGGTGCGCGAATATTGTCTCATTGTCGAAGGCGCGTTTTTTTCCGAGTCTGAGGCCGAACACGCTCTGCGCGATCCCTTCATCGAAGACTGGGTCGAACAAACAGGACGCTTCCGCATCCATAACATGGATGAGATCCTGATTACTCCCGGTGTGACGCTCGGCTCTCTCGGCGTGGTGATGCTTGACGATGGCGTTTTCGAGATCGCGAGCACCGATCCCGATCATCCTTTAACCGAACACAAAGCCAAAGGGGTTGCTGAGGCCCTGCGACGCCAGGATATGTTCGACGAGATCAGACCTGAGCCACGTGGTGAGTAGTCAGAGCCTCCAATCTTTTCTGGCCGGACGAGTTACTGTGGTGTTGGGAGACATCACTCGGCAGAACGTTACTGCAATCGTCAACGCGGCTAATTCGACTTTACTTGGGGGCGGTGGCGTTGATGGTGCGATTCATAACGCCGGTGGCCCCGACATTCTGAAGGAGTGTCAGGAGATTCGGCGGACTGTTTACCCGGACGGTTTACCGACCGGCCAGGCAGTGATCACAACGGGCGGAAAGCTGCCCGCGAAATATGTAATTCACACGGTCGGTCCAATCTACGGCCGTGAGCCGGATCGTGAATCAGAGCTCCTCGCGGCTTGTTATCAAAACTCTCTGCTACTCGCTAGCCAGCATTCCATTTCATCTATCGCATTTCCATCTATTTCGACAGGAGCTTTCGGCTATCCAAAGTCTGAGGCAGCGAAAGTTGCGTCTACGGCGATCAAGAATTTCCTGAGTGGAGACACACAGATCGAAGAAGTGCGTCTGGTCTTTTTTCAACAAAGGGACGCGCGCGTGTTTCTTGAGTACCAGGAATTCGAGTAGACTCTCCAACTTTGCGGCCCGATACGATTACACATGATTGAAACTACTGAACTGCCCGCACCATTGCTTCCGCTGGAACGCATCGCCTGGAACTACTGGTGGAGTTGGGCCGCTGACGGCGAGAGTGTTTTCCGCGATCTGGATGCGGACATCTGGGAAGAGTGCGAGCGCAACCCCCGACAACTACTGGCTAAAACATCCGCCTATCGATTGGCTGAGGCGGCCACGGATCCTGTTTACCTCGAACGCGTGCATCGTCTCGATGCGAGCTTTCAGTCGTACATGGTTTCGCAGCCGCATTTGCAGCTTGAAACCATCACGCAGGAACACCCGGTTGCATACTTTTGTGCCGAGTTTGGCGTGCACACTTCACTGCCACTTTACTCTGGTGGCCTCGGCATTCTCGCCGGCGATCATCTCAAGTCAGCCAGTGATCTGGGCTTGCCGCTCGTCGCGGTAGGACTGCTCTATCGCTATGGCTACTTTCGCCAGCGACTACGTAATGACGGCTGGCAGGAAGAGCACTACGGCGAAACGCATCCGAACGATTTGCCGATCCATTTAGTGATGAATGCTGATGGAACGCCGCTGCGAATCGAAGTCTTGATTCGCGAACGCAACGTGTTGGCCCAGGTGTGGCGTGCCGATGTCGGTCGAGTCGTACTCCATCTGCTGGATACGAACATTCCTGAAAACGCTGAGACCGATCGCTGGGTCACGGGCCATCTTTATGGTGGCGATCGAGAAACGCGGATCGTGCAGGAGATGTTGCTCGGTATCGGCGGTGTTCGTTTGCTGCGCAAGCTTGGCATAACGCCGCGTGTGTTTCACTTGAACGAAGGGCATTCGGCATTTCTCACACTCGAGCTCGCCCGAGAGGTTGTACAAACAATGGGGCAACCTTTTGCGTCCGCGATCGACGTGGTGAAACAGCAGTGTGTGTTCACGACGCACACGCCAGTTGCAGCGGGCAACGACGAGTTTGATGCGTCGCTTGTAACACGCGCATTTGGACCGGGGTATTTCAAAGAGCTTGGTTTGAGCGAGGATGAGTTTCTCGCACTCGGACGTGTCGATCCCGCGAACAAGTCAGAACGTTACGGACTAACGCCGCTTGCTATTCGCATGTGTCGTTCGACGAACGGCGTGAGTCGCAAACACGGAGAGGTTTCGCGCGTGCTCTGGCAAAAGCTTTGGCCGGGAAAGAACGTCGAAGACGTTCCCATCAGTTACATAACCAACGGCGTTCACGCGCCGACGTGGGTTTCGCTGCTCTTGCGTCACCTGCTCGAAACTCATGTCGATCAGGATTGGGAGGCAAGGCTTCGCACCCCCGAGCAGTGGGCCGAAGCGATCGCGCGCATTCCTGACGAAGAGTTGTGGATGGCGCACATGCAATTGAAGGAACGGCTTGTTGCGTTTATCCGGCACCGTTCAGCACAGTCGCGCATCGCTGCCGGAGAGCGTGCAGATTACATCGAAGCGGCGAACACGATGTTTGATCCGGCAGCTTTGACAATTGGCTTTGCGCGCCGTGTTGCTGGTTACAAACGCTGGAACTTGTTGCTGACAGATCAGGAACGTCTGGCGCGACTAATCAACAACGAAGATCGTCCGGTCCAGTTTGTGTTTGCCGGCAAGGCACATCCGCAGGACGAAGGATCGAAGCTCGTGTTACAGCAGTTAGCGCGGTGGAAATACGATCCGGCGGTCAGGCAGCGGGCAGTGTTTCTTGAAGACTACGATCAGGAGATTGCGCGGCAGTTGGTCCAATCGGTTGACGTTTGGTTGAACGTGCCGCGACGGCCGCAGGAAGCGTCGGGTACCAGTGGAGAGAAGGTAGCGATCAATGGCGGGCTGAACCTCTCGATACTCGATGGCTGGTGGCTGGAAGGGTACGACGGAACGAATGGTTTTGCGATTGGGAGTGGAAACGACACTGCGGACGTCGCGAAGATTGATGCGCGGGACGCGGAGTCGCTTTATCGCACGCTGGAACTGGAAGTAGTGCCGCTCTATTACGCTCGTGATGAGGCCGGACTGCCGCGCCAGTGGATCGCGATGATGAAGCGCGCCATTCAGACACTCGCGCCGAAGTACAACAGCGACCGGATGGTCGAAGACTACGCTCAAAAGATTTACTCGTGACAGGATTAGCCGGATTTACATGCAAATCCTGTAATCCTGTTTCCCGTCCCTCAGCCCTCGCTCTACGCGTGGAACGTCAGTCGGCGAGCGTCCAGTCGGCGAAGTTACGGATCAGGTCCTGCCGGACCGGCCCCCACTTCAGCTTCGGCGACATACCGTGGACGAAGTTCAGCCCGAACAACGGGATGAACACGTTCTGGTCGTAGATCGTGGCCCAGAGCTCCTGGAACCCTTTGACGCGGGCCTCCCCGCTCATTCCCAGCACCTGGGTGAACTTGTCGGTCCACGCCTGGTCGCACCAGTGC
>JAICQI010000169.1 GCA_025937955.1 Pyrinomonadaceae bacterium | reverse complement strand
TGGCGCAAGCACTTCGTATTTATTTTTCATGGTCCCACAATTAGTAGCGCGGTGAAAAACACCATGGACCAGCGGTGAAAAAGGTCAGAGTGGCGCTCGCGAGTTGAGACTATCCTGGGAGGTTAATACGTTCATACAAAAAGCTTTGTGAGCACGCCGCTAACGTGTGCAAAGTGTTCTAAGTGTGCGCTTGTAACAGCTTTGTAAAACTCGGCACTATGATTTCCACAAAGATTTCCTCAGGATCTGTGGAAAACTGTGGAAGCTGATTCTTTACTTGCGGCTCGATCGATCTTTGAGCCGGTAAACAAACTTGAGACCGGACCAGGTTTCATCTACCGCGCAGATCTTTACGTCGACGAGTCCTGCATCGAGACCGATGCGCTGTACGCGTTCGAATGAAAGATCCGTTGGCACACCTGAACTCTTCTTTGGCCACGCGATCCAGATCATGCCGTTAGCGGTGATTCTTTCGGCGAGTTTCGCGAAATCACGAGCAAGTGCTCGCTCAGACAGGACGAAGAAGAGAATGAGATCGAGGGACTTGGTTGAGGGCTTTAAGAACTTCACGTCGTCGGGTAGTTCTCCCAACTCGGATTGAAAGTCTTTCGGCGCATTCACCAGTGCGATTCGAGATCCTTCTTTGATACCAAGTTTCTTCGCTAAGGGTGTTCCTGAGTATCCAGCCATTTTGGTTACCAGAGTTTGAGAATCTTCCACCAGGTGAAACCAACCAGACTCCAGACGGTGATCGTTATCAAAGACGTAATCAGGCCCAGGCCCCACCACACTCGTTGGGTGGTGTAACCGGCGCCGAAGTATATCGGTGCAGGCGTGGTGCCGTAATGCGTGAGCGCTGCACCCAGGTTGGAAAAGTAGGCCAACGAGAGCACACCCAGATATGTCGGCGTTCCTGCCGCAAGTATCACAATCAGAAACGGCACAAACATCGCCGTTACGTGCGCGGTAATACTGGCAAAGACGTAGTGTGCGTAGAAATAGATCAGCAGCAACGACGCCAGGGCCAGCCACCACTTCCATCCGGTCGTCAAACTCGCCGATGCATCAGCAAATCGTTTCGTGATTCCGGTTTGGCCCAGCGCTTCAGCCATGCGAAGTAGCCCGCCATACCAAATAAACACTCCCCACGCTGCCTTTTCGTTGATGAGGTCTTCCCAGTCGAGTACGCCTGTGATCAACAGCACGCTGATCCCTAACAAAGCGACCGCCGCGTAGTCGATGCCGTGCAGCTTGCTGGTCATCCAGAGAATCGCCACGAAGAGAAACACCAGCAGCATCAACCATTCGGACCATTTCATCGGGCCCATGGCTTTCAATTCCACTGAGGCCATCTCGCTGGCTCTTGGCGTGTGCTTGATTTCCGGGGGAGAGACTAGATAAAGCACCCATGGCACCAGCAAAAGCGATAAGAGCCCGGGAACGATCGCGGCGATCGCCCAACGGGCGTAGGTAATCTCGATTCCGGTCACTTCCTTTGCGAAGCGCGCGATGATCGGATTCGACGCCTGCCCCGTCAAAAACATTGCGCACACGATGACGTTACATTGGTAAACACTGGTCATCAGAAAAGCGCCGAGGCGACGTGCCGTTGGGCCGGGTCTGGAATCGTACGCCTCGGCCAAACTCTTCGCGATGGGAAAAATTATGCCGCCTGAACGAGCACCGGTTGATGGGATTACTGTCGCCAGCACTGTCTCCGTTGATGCGAGGGCGTAGCTGAGTCCGAGAGAGTGCTTGCCAATGGCATGGATGAAGAGGAAAGCGATGCGTCGCCCCAAACCAGTCTTAATCATGCCGCGAGAAATGAAAAAGGCGGCCAGCACCAACCACACAACCGGATCGGCGTAGCCGGTGAGGGACTCGTTGATCGTCATCACTCTGAATACCGGGAGTGCCGCCACACCGAGTAAAACTATTGCCGCGCCTGGAATCGGACGAACGATCGAGCCCGTGATCGTGGCGGCGAAGATTGCGAGTAAGCGCCACGATTGAGGGGTAATGCCGGTTGGAACTGGAATCAGGAGAATGCCGGCAGCAACAAACAGCACAATTCCCCAACGAAGAAGTCTGCTTCGAAATCCAATCTTGTCGGCGGGTTCGTGTTCGGTTTTGACAGGAGGTGCCGTCGATGGTTGTTCCACGCAATCGTCCTTTGATTTCAAAATCAAAAGATTACAGCCACGGATTAACACAAAACAGCACAGATCAGAAAGTTTTTTCTAATCAATCCAAAGAGGATGCCGTGCGCGTAAGTATTTGGCGAACCAAGCGACGAATAGAGGTATTCTAAAGTGCAAGGTCTGGAAAATGGTCGATAAATCAGAAAAGGTTACGGACAAACAGGTTTATCTGAACCGGCGGCTGTTCATGAAAGCAGCAGCGCTGGCTGGCACTGCGACAGCCAGCACGCTGCTTTATCGTCGTTTGAATCCGCCGCCTGCGGAACGTGTCGAAGGCGACAAGTTGCAGCAAGTCGCAAAAGCACCGCAGGCAGAAGCGATCAAGGAAGGGTTCGCCGTCACCGATAAATTGACTCCTTTGGAGGCGATTACCAATTACAACAACTTTTATGAGTTCGACACGTCGAAAAGCGGCGTCGCTTATGCCGCTAAAGGTTTTATTACGCGGCCCTGGGCTGTTTCTGTAGAAGGTCTGGTCAACAAACCGAGGGTTTTCGATCTCGACGAGTTGCTGAAGTTTCCTCTCGAGGAACGGATCTACCGATTGCGGTGTGTTGAAGGTTGGTCCATGGTGATCCCGTGGATCGGATTTCCACTGTACAAGCTGCTCGAGAAGGTCGAACCGACGTCAGCCGCGCGCTACGTCGCATTTCAAACCCTCCTGGATCCGGAACGGATGCCGAACCAGCGCACGGGCATACTTGATTGGCCGTACGTCGAGGGGCTTCGTTTGGATGAAGCGATGCACCCGTTGACCATTATGGCAACCGGTATGTATGACGAGACATTGCCGCCTCAGGACGGAGCGCCCGTGCGATTGGTGGTGCCCTGGAAGTATGGTTTCAAGAGCATCAAATCAATAGTCAAGATAACGCTCGTGGCCGGTGAGCCACCGACAACCTGGAACATCCAGGCACCGGACGAATATGGGTTTTACTCCAATGTGAATCCGAACGTTCCTCATCCACGCTGGAGCCAGGCGACCGAGCGAAGGATCGGGGAATACGGACGTCGCGATACGCTGTTGTTCAACGGGTATGCGGAGCAGGTGGCCCACTTGTATCAAGGCATGGACTTGGTGAAGAACTTCTGATTATGACTGATGTACGTTTCACAAAACTCGTCGTCTTCGTGAACGCGCTAGTGCCACTGGTGCTGCTCTTGTGGGACCTCTACCACAAACGAGTCGGTCCTAACCCGCTCGAGTTTGCCACCAGAACGACGGGAATGCTAACGCTGATATTCCTGAGCCTGACCGTCGCAGTAACGCCGTTGCGCAAGATCTTTGGCGTCAATTCGCTGGTGAAGCTGCGAAGGATGCTTGGTCTGTTCGCCTTCTTTTATGGTTCGCTTCACCTGCTTACGTACGTTTGGTTCGATCGGCTTTTCAATCTTATCAGCGTCGGGCAGGACGTTGTCCGGCGGCCATTCATCCTCGCGGGTATGACAGCGTTCCTGTTGATGGTTCCACTGGCAATCACGTCCACCAATAAGATGGTAAAACGACTCGGCGGCAAACGTTGGGGACGACTGCACCGTCTCGTTTACCTTGCGGCTATTGCCGGTGTAGTCCACTTCTGGATGCTCGTGAAGTCAGATACCCGTCTGCCGTTGACGTTTGGATTCATCCTGCTGTTCCTGCTTGGATATCGGCTGTTTGCCAGGTACGCGCCCGCTCAACAGCCCGCCGCGAGTACAAATATCTTCCGTCGTGAATAAATGTTCATAGTCACGTTTCGACGCATCGTTTAGAATGGCTTAACGCCATGTGGCGATTCCTCAGCGCGAAGGGCGTGAATAAATGGACCAGGAGCGAAGAAGAAGTGAGCGCAAGCGGGTTCTTCTCGAAGCGAAGTGGGAGAGTATGTCCCGCACCCACGAGGCACGTATTGATGATGTTAGCCTGGGAGGGTGCTTCGTAAATACCTTTGGCAGAGTTGAGCTCCGCGAAACGGTGAATCTGCAAATCCAGCTGCCGTCTGGCGAATGGCTGCCGCTTCGCGGCGAAGTGGCCTCGTACCAGCCTGGGGTGGGGTTCGGATTAGCTTTTACTTCGCTGAGTGAAGAGGAAATTGAGGTCGTGAAAGAACTGATGCTGACGGCGGAAGAACGTAAGCTCTAGTGTTTCGAGCGACGTTTCTCGTCGTAGAAGAGAATGCTGAACACAAGTATGAACCCCGCAGCAGCAGCCAGCAGAAAAAAGATCATCGCCAGTCCGGGATAACCAAAGATCCGAAAAGACGTCTCCACTCGCATCAGCAATGCGGCACCTACTATCAAAGCCGCTACGACCAGTCCGAGAGTGATTCGGTTGGCAACTTTCTGAAGACCTTCCAGCACAACCTTCTCGTCGATCGCATCCACTTTGAACCGGAGTTCGTTATTTCCGGCTGCGTCGAGAATCCGGTTGACCCGAGTCGGAAGTTTTTCTGCAAACTCCTTTAACTCTACAACTCCCGATAGAAGATTGTTTGGAGCGATACTCTTGAGAATGTTTCGCTGCAATATCTCATTGGCCCGTTCGCGAATGATGATATTGGGATCGAAGTTTGGATCGATTGCATAAACCACGCGGTCCAGGTTTAGTAGTGCCTTAGCGATCATGGTGAATTCGGGAGGCAAGCGGAACCAGCAGTCCGCGGCGATTCTGGTGATGTCGAGGGTTACTCGCGCCGCGTTGTTCCGGCTAAGGACCGCGTCAGAATTGTCAGTTACCAGGTCTGAGATGCGGCGCTCAAAGGAGGGTCGATTAAAGCCTTCCTTCGGTTCACCCATTTTGATTGCTGCTTCTGCAGCCATCTCGCCTCTTCCTTCACTGATCGCCAGCAGCAGTCTTAGGAAGCTGTCCTGGAAGGTTCCTGTCACGTGACCCACCATGCCGAGGTCAAGCAGTGCAATGCGATTGTCGTCAGTCAGAAAAACATTTCCTGGATGCGGATCGGCGTGAAATAGACCATCGATTAGAAACTGCTTCAGGTATGCGTGGAAGAACTCATCGGCGAGCAAACCACCGTCGATCTCGAGCAATCGCAAGGGATTCAGGGTCGTGATCTTCTTGCCAGAGATGTACTCCATCGTCAAGACACGTGTGGTGGTGAAGTCATCGACGGGCTCGGGAATGATTATGTTTTCGAACTCCGCGAGGTTTTCTCCGATGGTGTGTAGATTGTTGGCCTCGATCGTGAAGTCGAGCTCTCTCAGAAGGCTCTTTCTGAGATTGACGAGCATGTTGTCAAACTCGTAGCGCCTGCCGAGCTCGGTGTGTTGATCGAGGAAGTGTGCAATCTCACCTAAAGACTCCAGGTCAGTGACGATCACGTCTCGAATGTCAGGCCGCTGAACTTTCACGACGACCTCGCGGCCATCTCGCATCTCTGCGCGGTGTACCTGGGCCAGCGATGCTGCGGCGAGTGGTACTGGATCAAAGTCAGCAAAGGCTTTGGAGATCCTGACGCCTAGCTCGCCCGAAACGATCCGCTCAACATCTTCATATGGAAACGGCTCGATGTGGTCTTGTAGTCGTTCGAGTGCGTCAAGGTACGGACCGGGCAATAGATCCGCGCGAGTGGACAACAGCTGGCCTAGCTTGATGAAAGTTGGCCCAAGCTTTTCCAGGTCTTTTGCGAGATCTTCTGCTGGAGCGATCTCTGATTCTGCTGCAATCTCATCGGGCAGAACACTGCCTTCAAGACCAGCTACGCTGATCAAATCGGAACGTCCGTACTTGATCAGAAGCATCGCAACATCTTTGTAACGCTTGAGTCGCTCTGGTTTTAAAGAAACCACCATCGGGATCACCTAAACACAGGGGGAGATAAAGGGGGCAGGAGCAGGGTCAGCTGCAGGTTGGTCCTGCCGCCGTGGCTATGTATGTAAATTTAGAGTTTGTCGCACAAGCAACGGAAATATTACGTAAAGGTCACAGGGCTTACTGAGAGGGGCTAGGCTTCGCAGCAGCGCGGTCTATCGCTTCCTTTAAAACTTCCGCACTGAGCGTTCTCAATTGAACTCCGTTTACAAATATGGTTGGCGTGCTACCGACTCCGTACATCTCTCCGTCTGTGACGTCCTTCTGAACTTCCGCAGCGAAAACACCGCGATCCAGTGCCGCGTCGAAACGTGCGCGGTCCAGGCCCAGTTCGCTTGCATACTTCTTCAACGAGGGAACATCAAGCGCCTTTTGATTTTTGAAGAGCAGAGTGATGTATTCAAAAAACTTGCCTTGTGCATTGGCAGCATTGGCGGCTTCTGCTGCCTTGCGCGCATGTTCGTGTTGGTTCAAGGGGAAATCGCGAACTACAAATCGAACTTTGTTGCCATAGGATTTCAAGACATCTTCGAGCACAGGGTGCATCGCAGCACAGGCCGGGCACTGGAAGTCAGTGAACTCAACGATTGTGATTGGAGCATTCGCGTCACCACGTACCGGATCATCATCAACACTAACGTTTTGAATTGGCTGCGCAGGTTCCGTTATAAGCCATTGTATGTTTGCGTTTTTGCGGAGTCGCGCTGATAAGTCTTTTTCCAGGCGCCGCCGTGATTCGTTTTGAAGGTAGAGCGCTACCTGGTTGCGGACACTGTTAAGATCTCCTGAGATGCGTGCTTTGTTGTCAGAATAAAATTTCGCTACTTCTTCCTCAGTTGGGTTTCGAACCTTATCGCTTATTTCAGACCGAATTATTTGCTCTGGTCCAATTTGACGTCGCCTGGCTTCTTCCAGCAGTAACGTGTCGTCAACTAGCTGCTCGGCACGTTGCTTAGACAGTTCATAAGCTTCGAGCTTCAGCCGGTAAATGATTGGTTTTAGTCGTTCGAGTAATGTTTCGGCTTTTAATGGTTGCCCTGCGACGGTTGCGATAACTGCGGCGGGATTAAGATTGGGGGAGTTTATATCCACACCCATTACGACTGGATTCGATTTGCGCAGTCGATTCACAAGGTCGTCCGCGAGCTTGTTCTCAGCCTCGTCGTGAAGATAAGCAGCGGCCTGTCGATTAGCAACCTCCGGAGTCATACCTTCAAACTCTTGCTGGTTTGCCTCCAGAAATTTTTTGATTTGGGCTGGAGTGGCGGCTGGTACGCGGCTACTCACCTCCAGTTCATACAAACGATGACTATCGATGCGACGCTTTTTTGCTTCGACTTCAAGGAGCGCCGTGTTGATTTGCAGTTCAAATACATTCCGGCGTGCTTCGGCAATCTTGTCGTCGAGGCGCTCCAGTTCCTGACGCACTGCGGGATCGAGGTCGGCGGTCGTGAATGTCTGGCCATTAACGACGACCAGGGATGCAGGCGCGGCAGGTGGTCGAGGAGGTTGGATATTTGGAGTTGGCTGTGCAACTGGTTTGGGTTGCGGCGTTGTGGTGACGTTTGGTTTGCGCACCGCTCCTCGACGTTTGGCAGTTTGTCCTGGAACCGCTGACCACAAAGCGACGATTAACAGCAGGGGCGCAATCTTTTTCATTACTTCACTCACAGGTCCGGATGATAGGAGAACTTAACTTAGAGAACAAACAAAAGTTTGGCGCTGCCTTGGGAACAGACAGCGCCAATAGTAATGCAAGTTGGAGGGGGCCACTCAATGATGACGAATTATACTACGACGCCTCCGTTTTACGGGAGTTCGAATCGACAAAAGATCGTTGTGCCGACCGTTGAGGATAAATGCTAATCCCTGATGAGTAATACCAAGTAGGCGTGCAGCGCGCGTAACGCTGCCACCTGATGCTTTGAGGGCGCGCCGAATCAGGTCGCCTTCGTAGCGGAGTACTTCAGAATCTAGAGAGAAACCGGGTTCCATCGTTAAAGTGTCTGCTGCTGAAGTGGAGGGGGCCACTGCGTTAGCTTCAGCAAGTTCGACAGAAAGAACGCGACGGGCACATTCTCCGAGACGAGTTTTGATGCTGAGGTTTTGAGAATTTGCGAGGAGCGTTTCGGCAGTGCGGTAGTAGTATTGGAGTGTGTTCGCGGGTAGATGATCGCTCAGCTCTTCAATAGCGGTGAGGGCTGCAATACCACCACGGTCCGGGTTGCCGGCGTTTTGTGCGATCTCGACTGCGTGGTCGAGAGTTGTTTTGGCGATATGACCTTGGTTTAGTCGGGCAAGGGCTTTGCCGTGCGTGGTGAGCGCTTCTGCCAACACGGTTTGTTCGCCACCATGTTTCAACGCTTGAACAGCACGACGCGCAAAGCGTTCAGCGTCTTGATACTTGCCTTCTAGTAGAAAAGCCTGAGCACGCGTGTCTTCAGCGCATGCGGCGCCGCCATGGTCGCCAACGCTAACGAGGAGTCCGTGCGCGCGTGTTAGGTGCTCGTGAGCATCATCGAATCTTCCAATCGTCGCAAAAAGAAAACCGACGTTGTTCTCAACACTTGCCTTAAACTGCCTATGTCCAGCTTGCTCTAAGTGGTAACTTGCCGCTGTGTATTCAACAAGAGCTCGGTCAATATAATCCTCTCTGCTTTTTGAAAGGCCCAAGCTTTTGAGCACCGCAGCATAGGTGTTGTGAAATTTACCTTTTAATGCATCGTTGGAACTTACCTCGAAAAGCGGAGCGGCATCCGAACAAATTCTGAGGGCCTCCTCATCTCTAGTCGCTTCCCGTTCGATAACCGCACTGTTCAGTAGAGCCCTCAGCCTTTGTTCGCTTCTGGATTCTCCTAAACTATCAAGTACCAAGCGCAACGTGATTCGTGCCTCATCAAGTCCGCCTTCACGCAAGTAGCAGACTGCCAAATCAATTCGCGCTTCCGCCACTTTCTCAGTTATCTCTAACCGCTCAAAGATTGCGGCGCTCTCACTAATTAAATCCTTAGCAGCTTCCTGTGCGCCAGAAATCTGTTTAGCGCTGCCCAGCCAGCCTGTTAAAGTTCCAGTCCTCAGAAGTAATTCCGCTTTCGTTTCTTCATTTAACCCTTTTGTTCTTGGCCGATTTAGTAAACCAGGCCAAAATCCGCTTAAGGTCTCTGCAGCACGCTCAAACTCACCTGCCTCTTCTAAATTCTTCGCAATTTCACATAAAGGAATAATGTCACCGCCCAACATAGGGTCGATAACAGAATTAAAAGTGGATGCCTGCAAATCCATGCTACGTCTCCAGTTGTCTTATTCAGCAAGGCACCTTGCAAGTGGTTTGATTGCCGGATATTATCACAATCAACCAATTATCTACTTTGGTTACCCCGCCTCACCGGCTATGAACACAACACTTTTGAGGAGAAGATAATGAAACTTGTCAAAAACTTAGCATTAGCCTTGGTGCTTTCATGCGTCGTCGCAATCAATGCACCTGCTGGGGAAATAAACACCCCTGGCTTCGCTGCGCCAACTCCGACCCCAACACCGGAGCGTGCCATGATTAT
>JAICQI010000826.1 GCA_025937955.1 Pyrinomonadaceae bacterium | reverse complement strand
GGCCCTCCGTGGCCGCCCCAGCGTGAATTCGCAGAGTGGGGCGGCCACGAGGGCCCGCCCCTACAGTTGCTTACTCGTATCGCAAAGCAATGATCGGATCTACTTTAGTCGCGCGTCGTGCCGGTATGTAACTCGCCAACGCAGCTACAGCAACAAGCAACAACGAGATCAACGCGAAGGTCGTCGGATCAGTCGCAGTCACACCAAACAACAGACTCGACATCACTCGCGTCAACGCGGAAGTGCCGCACGCTTTGCTTCGGCTTCCGTCGCGCCAATGCTAATCGCTCGCTCGTAGACGTCATCAAGGTGCTGGGCCAGTTCTTCGACAATCTCGGCCTCGTGCGCTGGCGCCAGCTTGAGGCCGATCAATCGTCTTCTAACTTCCTCTTTCCACTCAGGCATGTTCAATTCCGGTAATGCGATTGATGGCTTCGACAAACTCCCGCCAGCTGTGACGCTGAGCCGCCAAAACCTTTTTGCCTTCCGCAGTCAGACGGTAATAGCGACGTCTTCTCTGCCCGGCCTTCTCCACCCAGCGCCCCTGAATCCACCCTCGCTTCTCGAGTCGATACAGCAGCGGGTAAAGGGACGCGACATTGAACCGCAACCGCCCCCTTGAACGCTGCTCGATCAAGTTGCCAATGTCATACCCATGCCTCGGCTGATCCTCCACCAAAGAAAGAATCAGCAACTCCGCACTCCCCTTCTTCAACTCCCGATCAAGCATCTGCGACAGTTTATATGGCATAGCGATATATTATTGAGACGTATATGACTCGTCAACCTCGGAGTTTTCGTGTGGATGATCCGGATTCCGGTTACAGCTACTAAGGATATTTACCGTGTTCTATTAAGCGTGCGCGCACCTCGACACGAGAGGGAAGATTTAACCGTAACAGTTTCTCGGTAACTCGACCGACCGCTGTCCGTGGAACGATGTGAGCGCCTTCCAGGCGAAAGTGTTCGAACCATCGTTGTGTGCGAGGGTTGAACAGACCCACAAGCTCGCCGGTGACAGCATCAATCGACGCGATATCCGAGCCTTTAAATCGATTGCAGTCGAAGCACGCCAATGCCAGATTCGCAGATGTGGTCTGGCCATTGTGTTTCAGCGCAATGAGGTGATCAGGTTCGTGAGGAGGGTCTGCTTGTGATTCAGCCAGTAAACAATACTCGCAACGCTCTCCAGCTCTTTCCCGCACCTCTCGCCGTAAGGAAGCGAGCATACGGGCTTGGTTCATGTTTTCGTCTTTAGATACTCCTGAGCCCGAAGTTTAACTAATTGCATGACATGTCCCACTTCGCCGAGGAGATCAAGCTCCGACGCTTCCTCCGCAGTTAGTTCATCAGCAGCGTTTCGCTCGAGGAGAAAACGTACACGTTCCTGAGTGTCTTCTGAGAGCTGAAACGCAAGTATTTCAGCTGATGAAGCACCCCGGGCTAAGAGATCGATGATTTCATCGTAGCTCTTTCGCTCAGGCGAAAAGGTAATCAACGGTTGTTCAGGTTCTTTTGTGAGGGGTTCGCGTTTCATAACGGACGCCCATCATAACAGCTTTATCAGTTAACAAGAAAGGGCCGATTTCTACAAAATCAGCCCTTCTCAATTCAACCTAGATGGAACTCACTTGCACTTGCTGTAGCCGCAATCTCTACAGAAGTCGCAGCCGCTCGCGTGTTCGAGTTGGCCGTGGCATTCGGGGCAGATGCCGATCATGTTGGACATTATGGCGCCGGTGACGGGCTTCTGGTGAAGTGAGTGCTGTTTGCTCGCTACCGCGCGCGCGGAGTCGGGAAGATCCTGGACACGTCGCACGGTGATCATGATGCACTCGGCGACGGCTTGCTCGGGTGAAGTGAGCAGGCGCTCGTTGAACCATACGGCGTGCGTGCCGGTTACTTTATTTAAACTGTATGCAACTTCCGCAGCGTCGAACCCGCCGCGCAGCATCTTCGACGCCAGCAAGCCCACGCCACCACTGATTGGACCAGTGGCAAAGACTTCCTGAATCATCTTGCCATCGTGGTTAACAGTGACGTAAAGGTTCTGACCATCGAAAGGAATCTGCCAGGTCGCGCCGCGCAATTCGCGTGGACGCTCGATTCGGATCGCCGTCACCGCCGGCACCTTGATAGTTTCCGAGTGTTCGCGTGCAATCGCTTCCTGGCGCGCCGAGGCGTCGTCGGCCGCAGTCGCTTCCGCCGCGCTAACAGCTTCTTCCAACGGCTCCACTACCGCTTCCGGATTGCAGGCGATCTCACCCTTTGGCTCTTCCGCTTTCATTGACGTCAACACCTGATTCTCTCGCGAGCCGTCACGATAATAACTCACCGCTTTGCAACCAAGCTGACGGCCCAGGCGATAAAGCGCGTCGACTGACTCCACCGTGTCGTCAACCGCGCCGTTGCACGTCTTCGACACACTATTATCGACGTTGCGCTGAGCAGCCGCGAGCACATGAACGTGCTGCTCAGCGCTTATGTTCATCGCCGAGATAAAATGCGGCGGCAATTCCTGTTCGTGTTCCACGACGTAAGCCGCAGCCGCATCTATCGATTCCTGATCACACTGGTCCACGTCAATACCGAGCGCCTGTGCCGCGAGCGTGTGCACGTAAGTGCGCGTGCCGAGCGTGTCTTTGCGAACGTAGGCCCAGGAGAAGTTTGGCTCGATACCGGAAGACGTCTCCGCCACCAGCGAGATGGTTCCCGTTGGCGCAATCGTCGTCACTTCATAGTTGCGTGGCGTCAGCGGAGTATCTTTCGGAATTCCGATCTGGTTGTAAAGAAAATCCGTGTAAGCT
>JAICQI010000493.1 GCA_025937955.1 Pyrinomonadaceae bacterium | reverse complement strand
GCCGAGTAGCGCGCCGATGAGCGCTCCCGCCAGCGAGGTCACAAAGATCGGCATGTTGGCGAGCGCTCCCTGTGCAAGCGATGGTATGTCGTCAAAGTGGGGCGTGCCGGTTAAATAAGGAATGGCGATGCGAGCGACGAGCGCAAAGACCATCCCCGGATAAGTGATGACGTTTGGAAGAATCATGTGTTCGGCGTCGATGAAGACCAGCGCCAGTAACGCCGAGACAAACACTAGATCGAAGGGCAGGGCAGCGCTCAGTCCATCGTGCCACGCCACACCAATGAACAGCGCGGCTGTGAGTAACTCAACCGCCGGATAACGAAACGAGATGTGCTCTTTGCAGTTCCGGCACTTCGCGCGCAGTGCGATATAACTAAGAACCGGAATGTTGTCGTAAAAAGCGAGCGCCGCGCCACAGGAAGGACAGCGCGAATTGGGAAACACGATCGACTCTTCGAGCGGAACGCGATGAATTACAACGTTGAGGAAACTGCCGATGATCGCGCCAAAGACTCCCGCGACCACGTATCCAAAGACAGGGGGAACCACGTTTGAATCAATCATCTGAATCTGTATTTTCCGTATTATTCGCGGCTTGTTTCTCCCAAAGCATCAAGTGTTTCAAAAACGCGTGATGCGCGGCGAAGCTCGCGATGGTAAAGCCCGCGAAGCCGTCGCGTAAACCGCCTTTCAAGATCAGACTCCGAAAAAACGCCGCCGGCCCGGCTGATGCAACTCCAAGCACCGAAGTGCGCCGGCCTTCTTCAAACATTTGCCGCGCTGCCAGTGGAGCATAGCGCTCTCCAATCATGCGGTGATGGTGGGCCGCATTCTGCAAAGTATAGTGCAACAGATCGCCGCTGAGCCGTTCAACTCGCGCGCCCGGGTTCATCGTGACTGACTCGTGAATGTGACGTTGCTTCCAACGACCCTGACTTTTTTTGAAGAGTCGCAACTGTCGATCAGGATACCAGCCTCCGCCACGGATCCAGCGTTGTTGATAGAACGTGCGACGAGCGATCTGGTAACCGTCGGCCAGCTCAGCTTCGGGCTTGTTTCGCAAACTCTCGATCGAGTGCCTGAGCTCATCCGAGACACGCTCATCAGCGTCGAGGCTAAAGATCCACTCGTGCCGTGCCTGGTCCACCGCAAACTGCTTTTGTGCTCCAAAACCGGGCCACGCGTTGATTATCACGCGCGCGCCTGCGGCTGCAGCAAGCTCGCGCGTCGCGTCAGTCGAGTTTGAGTCTACCACCACAATCTCATCGGCCCATGCGACCGACTCGCATGCGGCTTTGATATTTGATTCTTCGTTGAAGGTGATGATGGTGGCGCTGATCTTCATCCAGGGCAAGCTTATCAAAGGCTAAATTAAAAGGCCGCAGATTTTCGCGGATGAACGCTGATCTGCGTTTATCCGCGGAAATCGGCGGCCCTTTTTAGGGTTAAACCGGACGCTTAGGGGACGGCGGGGGTATCTACGATTATGTTGTTGGCCCGCAACGTCGTCGAGGTTGCACGTTGCAGATCCGCCAGCGCTTTGTTGTAGTCCGTTTCCGCTCTCAACTCAGAAGCACGCGCGTTTGCGAGCGCGTTTTCACGTTGGAACAACAAGAACGTCGTCGAACGTCCCACCTGGTACAGACGCTGCTCGCCTTCAAGCTGCGCTTCCGCGTTGACGCGCGCTTCGCGGGCTGAAAGCACCCGCTGTCGTGACGACTCAACCGCCTGCGCAGAATTGCGAACGTCCACTTCAATGATCTGCTCCTGCGATCGTGTTGAAGCCTGTAACTGCTCCTTCTGAATCCGCGCCCCGGCGAGGTTTGCTTCCGCGGTTTTGTTCTTGAACGGGAACGCGATTGCGACTCCTACCGTGACGTTGCGTGTTTTACCGCCGAACAGATTTTGCAGAGTCTGTCCATAACCACCAACCAGGCTAGGGTTCACGATATTTGATTCCACTACAGCCAACGGTGGCACAGCTACCGGGAGGCCCTGAGCCCTCTGAATAGCTTGAATCTCCGAGAGCAAGAACGCCGATGGATTCGTCAACGGATTGCCGACGATCAAAGGTTGCGTGGTGCCCGGAGGGACGACGGTTGCGAGGCTGTTTCCAGCAAGACCCGTAAGCGCAAAAGTGCCAACCAAATCGACTTGCGGCTTGGTCTGGTTTTTGAAGAAGGTGATATCGATGTCGTTGATATCGCCCTGCAGGCGCAAGCGTCGCAATTCGGGACGATTATCGCGCGCCGCCTTCAGAGCATCCGCGAGATTCACCGGGGTCGAGTCGAACTTCGGCGTGTCCGTAGGCGTGAGCTGCGTAGACCATTCAGGACTGTTTGGAGTCTTGAAGATGAGAATCTTCAGATTGTTCTCCGCAATTGCGACTGTCTGAATCGCCGAGTACAGAGCGGTTTCACGATTGGCGAGCTCAGTTTGCACTTCAGCTCGCTCGAGCGGAGCTTTTGCGCCGGCCGCGATCTGTGCCTCGATGTTTCGCAGACTCTCACGTGAAAGATTCAGGTTCGCGAGTTGGTTCTGCTGATCGCGCAGTGCGAAGACGAGTTCCCAGTATGCCTGTTGCACGCGCGTGATCACTTCGATCGTGCGTTGGCGAAAGTCAGCGTCTGACTGGTCCAGTCGCTTTCGTTGAATGCGAATCTGCCGCCGATTGTTGTCGATCGAACGATTGCGCCACAGTGGCTGGTTGAACTGCAACGACAGATTCGACGAGTAAAACGGATTCAGCAAGCTGAAACTGTTGCTCGTGTTTGTGTGCGAGTTTTGAAACTGGAGGAAATAGTTTCCACCGCCCCTGCCAAACTGTTTCTGCAAAGAAGGAACGAGCGACCAGGTCGTCGTGCTGACTGTACCGGATGTACCGGAGCCACCACCCAACTGGCTCTGCTGCGGCGAGATGCGCTTGTCGTATTGCGGCGTGAGCCCGATGACCGGATCGAAGATGCCTTCCAGCGAGCGCAACTGAGTCTCTGCAAAGCGAACGTCATCACGTGCGACTTCGATGTCGTTGTTATTTTCGAGCGCGCGCTTGATCGCGTCGTTCAGTGACAACGCTATTGCGTCACTGCCTACTCCTAAACGCTGAAGACTCGGCACCGGCGGCAATGGCCGGGCTTGAAACGTCGGAATCACCGGTTCGCGCAACGGCTCATTCGATCCACCGGGCACGGTACCAGCCGGCGGTGTAGGCAATGGCGTTGCTTGCGGTGTCACGACATTACCTGGCGGCGTGGTCGGACTCGTTTGCTGCGTTCCCGGAGGCGCCGTTGGATTCTGCGTCGGTGTCGTTGTGCCGGGAACCTCAGGCTGTCCTGGCGGGCGGGTCGGATCGTTGGGCATGGGCGTTGGACGCGGCGTTTGTTGCGGTGTTTGCGCCAATGCGGCGTTCGCTCCGGCGAACACGACGCATGCCAGGATCACCGGCCTCACTAGATTGCGTGATATCAAATTAAACATCGGACAAGAGCTCCTTAACGTGTTTCTTCCAGTTCGGATTGCGTTTGACTAAGGAAGAGTCGTGGACATTCTGGCAAACGAAGGTCCGCCGCATCAAGCCTGTACTACGTTGCGTTTAGAAAAGCAGTTTCAAAAAGTTCGGTAAAACGCTGGCTTGACAGGCCGAAACGCGCCGAATAATCTTGCGTTTCTCTTTGTAGAGACACTGCGGGGCGACTCCAGGTTACAAAGGCGGCGATCGCCAGGCAGAATTCTGTCCCAAATTTGCAACCGGTCCTGTCCCACAATCGAGACAAATTCATTTTAACTTTGGAGGATTCCGGCAATGGCGGTGAAGGTTGGCATCAATGGTTTCGGACGCATTGGAAGAAATATTTTTCGCACGGCTCTGGGTGATCCGGACATCGACTTCGTGGCCGTCAACGATCTGACCGACACCAAAACGCTTGCGCACCTGCTGAAGTACGATTCCGTGCTCGGAAATCTGGATCATCAGATCACCTCGACAGAAAACGGGATCAGTGTTGAAGGCGAGGAGTTTCGCGTCTTCTCGCAACGCGATCCGGCGGCGATTGATTGGGAGTCGGTGGGCGCGGAGATTGTCATTGAATCGACCGGACTGTTTACCAAGGCCGAAGATGCGAAGAAGCACCTGCGCGGCAGCGTGAAGAAAGTGATCATTTCTGCGCCGGCCAAGAATGAAGATATCACGATCGTTCTGGGTGTTAACGAGGAGAACTACGATCCGGCCACGCATCACATCATTTCAAACGCATCGTGTACGACCAACTGTCTCGCGCCGGTGGCGAAAGTGGTCCATGAAAAGTTTGGCATTCGTAACGCGCAGATGACGACGATCCACTCCTACACAAACGATCAGCAGCTTCTCGATCTGCCGCACAAAGACTTGCGACGCGCGCGTGCGGCGGCGTTGTCGATGATTCCGACCTCGACGGGCGCGGCGAAAGCTGTCGCGCTGGTTTTGCCGGAGTTGAAAGGAAAATTCGACGGCATTTCTGTGCGTGTGCCGACACCGAATGTGTCGCTGGTTGACGTGGTGATGGATCTCGAAAAAGAAACCACCGCGGAAGAAGTGAATCGCGCGTTTAAGGACGCCGCTAATGAAGAGCTGCATGGCATTCTCGACTTCTGCGAGGAGCCGCTCGTGTCCGTAGATTTCAAACGCAACTCGAATTCTTCAATCGTCGATGCTGAGTACACGAAAGTGATCGGTGGACGAATGTTGAAAGTGCTTTCGTGGTACGACAACGAGTGGGGCTATTCGTGTCGTGTTCGTGATTTGATCAAGTACATCGCCGGCAAAGGTCTTTAATTGCCAATTGCCGGATTGCCGATTGCTAATTGCCGGATTGCCGGATTGCCGGATTGCCGGATTGCCGATTGCTAATTGCTAATTGCCGGATTGCCGATTGCTTATTGCCGGATTGCCGATTGCTAATTGCCGGATTGCCGATTGCCGATTGCTAATTGCCAATTGCCGATTGCCCGATTGCCGCTTTTGTACTTAGTTCTTAGTG
>JAICQI010000007.1 GCA_025937955.1 Pyrinomonadaceae bacterium | reverse complement strand
TTCATGGCAGCGGCTGTAGAAGGATTTATGGAAGCTCCAATTGGCATCGTACATAGCTAGCCGGCTGGGTATAAGTAAGTTCTCTGTATGATCTTGGGAGAAAAAGTGCGGCGGGTTAGAAACGATTAGGTCAAATTTTTGATCTGATGGGACATTTTTCAAGCTGTCAGAAAGCCAGTAGTTTATTTCCGTCCCGATTAAGTGATCGAGATTATTGATTTTCAGAGTCCGCTGGAAAGAGTTAAGGTTGAAAATATTGATATCAGCAAAGCCGGCTTTCGTTACGATCGATTCAGCGCGGAGCTCGGAAAAGATTGTGAGACCGATAACCCCGACACCGCAGCACATATCCAGGATGCTAAGTTCTCGTAGTCCTCGCTCGCGAATGAATCGGATCGCGCCCTTGCCCGTTAACTCGCCTTGAGGCTCGCGACCTACGCTGCAAGGATCAACATCATAGGTAATCTTTCCGATAGTGAACCTATTTTGCGGCGGCATTATTCGGCGAACTTCATAGCCCATTGTGTTGAATGCCGATTTGATAAGCTGTTTCATCACTTCCTCCTCTAACCAACTGCAAACCTTCCTGAAACCCCTGGTATATTGCGCCAGCCAATGCCAACCGATAAAGACGCCACAACAACGGAGGCCACGGCCAGAAGCGCTCGAGCGCCACGCATCCGCGTAATAAAGTGGCCTGTCCAAATCGACTGCCGAGAATCTGCTTCGTTCGTTTCCACACGATTAGCGAAATTGAGTCAACGGTCCAGCGAGGCGGAGAGTTCTCCTTTACCAACTGCTGCCTCGGGTAAGCGTCTCCATACTTTTGCCAAAAGAGCGGTTCGGTCTGCGTATAGCGTCGCTGGCGCAGGCAAAAGTCCTGGATAGTTGAACCGGCCCAATCGTTGTGCAGGACGACTATACCTGGATCAAGCAGCAGCTTGATGCCCTTCTGCTTCGCACGCATCAATAATTCGCGGTCTTCACCGCTGGCGACAAAAAAACTCTCATCAAAGCCACCAAGCGTCTCAAAATCCACCCGAGGCATGGAGAGAGTCTGGCCGGTAATAGCTTCGGTTTCGCGAACTTCTTCCTCAGGTGGAACAAATGGAAACAAAGATTTGCGATAGCGCCCGAATGGTGTCGCATCCATTTCCGGCAGATTTACTACCTGTCCCACTATCCAGCACCCCGGATACCTCTCCAATGAGTGCAGATGGCGTTGCAGGAAATCAGGCTCCACCAGGATATCGTTATCGATAAACAGGAGGTATGT
Organism: Pyrinomonadaceae bacterium; assembly: GCA_025937955.1. Lineage (GTDB taxonomy): Bacteria > Acidobacteriota > Blastocatellia > Pyrinomonadales > Pyrinomonadaceae > PSRF01. The sequence continues at coordinate 21,340 of JAICQI010000007.1, read as the reverse complement.
TCCCCTCGCATGTGCGGCCCCGGCGTTACGCGCCGCCGAGGGTCCGGGTATGTCATCCCTATGCACAAGTTGCAAAGGGACCGGAAAGCTCCTGCTTTGGACGATCGTGTCAGTGTCGTCTGTGCAAAGATTATTGACGACAATCGCCTCCCACGCTTCCTGAAACTGCTGTTTCGACAGGTTTGAGAGCGTTCGGTCGAGCGCGTCGGCGCGATTATGCGTAGGGATAACGACACTAATCTTCATTGTCGATATCAACTCAGACGAACTTCAGTTTTGCTTGTGAAGTAGTAAGTTGCCAATGGCCAACCAACTCAGTCCCGATTGATCCAACACGTGTAAGGCATCTTCGGGACGGCTCACGATCGGATAACCATGCAAATTAAATGACGTGTTGAGTAGGATTCCCCTCCCAGTGATGCTCTCAAACTTTTCCAGCAAAGCGTAATAACTCGGATTCCAATCTCGGTACACTACCTGAGGACGAATAGTCAAATCATAAGGATGGCAGGCGGCGCGAAATTCGTTCACTCGATCCGTCGAATCAAATGCGAGGATCATGTAAGGTGCGCGAATTCCTTTGGGGTTGATGAAGTAATCCTGCTCGCGCCGATCCAGCAGTGACGGCGCAAAAGGCATCCAGAAATCGCGCGACTTGATCGCGTCGTTAATTACCTTGACTACATTTGGTTTTGAAGGGTCAGCCAAAATGGATCGATTGCCCATGGCGCGCGCGCCAAACTCCTCGCGTCCTTTGAAGCGAGCCACCACTTCACCTTTGGCGAGCAACTCGGCCACAGCAGCTTCGATATCCTCTTTGTGCTCGACCGAAACGTCATTTTTAAAGGAATACGCTTCTACCGATGCGAGGATTTCTGCAGTCGAATATTCTGGTCCCGTGTAGAAGTCGGTGAGCGGCGACATCGTTCTATAGTCACCATGTTGGGCATAAGCGAAATAAGCGGCCCCCATGGCGTTGGTCTCGTCTCCGCATGAAGGATAAACAAAGAGGTCTTCCACTTCGGGAAGCTCCATAATGACTTTATTTAATTTGACGTTCATGAATAATCCACCGGAGAGTGCAACCTTCTTGATTCCGGTGGTGCGAATACAGTTTCTGATCCATTCGCTAATAAACTCTTCAATGAAACGCTGGAGTCCGCCGCAGATGGCATCAAACCGGCGCAGGTCGAACAGATCCTTGAGATATTCATAACTGCCGAAAGCCTCTGGTAGCGGCCCGCTACGCTTCCAAACAATCCCATCAGAACCCTCGAACTCGAACAAAGTTCTTAGATCGTTAAAGACCTGGTCAGTCGCTTTTCCGGCCGCGTATGGCGCCATTCCCATGAGTTTGTACTCGTGCTCCAGGGGCACCATTCCGAGAATGCAGGTAGTCATGGCGTAAATCATGCCGATGGATTCCCACCAGTGCACCTCGGCGATTCTCTCAATCTTACCCGCTCGCCCGATATTCACCGTGGCGCAGAGACTATCGCCCCCACCATCGTTCGTGAGCACCAAAATGTCTTCATCAAACTTGGCCCATCCGTAGTAAGCGGCGGAAGCGTGGGCCATGTGATGCTCGACGATGACGACCTTTTCCTCAGGAATGCCAAGGGCAGTAACAGGCGCTATTCTTTGCCGATACCGTTCATGGTCACGAGTTTTCCAAAATGAAGTCGAGCGGTAAAGATCGCGCACGCCTCCTTTATAAATCGATTCAACAATCGTACGGCGGGCACGATGAAACTTCGGATTACTTCCGTTCTTGCCGCGAAACGCGTTGATAATGGCTTCCCGTGTGGGATATGGAAAAGGGATTGCGAGCCCCGTCAGGCCCACGAAATCAATGTCTTGCAATTGACGGCCGGCGATCCGCAAACACTCTTGTATCGCCAGCTCGGGAAAGCCCATCCAGTTTTTTACGCGTCTCAGCCGTTCTTCAGCCACTCCTGCGACAATCCGCCCATCGTGATAAAGTGCCGCGGTAGAATTGTGACTGTCGCTGATGCCTAGAGTTAGCAAACTAACCTCCAAATTCCTTTAGTCGATTAATGAGGCTTGCCGCGCCCGAAGCTGTTTTGTAGATGCCATTCAGTTCGGTACAAACACTCGCGGCTGATGAAATTGAATTGCCGCGGCCAAATACTGATTAATATTTTTTGCAGCCGAGTCACGATGCTGTTTTTGTTCCACAAGTACAATTCATGCACGAACTGTTTAGCTTCAGAAATCTTACCCTCGTCGATTAAGGCAGAAACCACGTCGCGATACAAACCCGTAAGCCGCCTTTGTTTTTCCAATTCACTGAGCCCGCTTTGATCGATGTACCTTCGCACGATCAAGAGTGTCAGCTTAAACATGTTACTGGGCATTGCAGTCATGGCTGTTCCATGCCGTCGATATCTGGCCAAAACATCAGACATTCCATAAAAAACTAAGCCGGCCCTCGCCAGCCTCAGCCAGAGATCGTAGTCTTCACAACCGTGGTACGCCTTTCCTTCTTCAAACAAGCCGACTCTGTCTAATGCTGATCTTTTTAACAGCACTGTGAGAACCGGGATTTGGGGGTAACGAATCAGGGAATCAAAGAAATCCGGTCCGGAAAATTTGCCGGCAGAGCTCGTGAGTGTCTGTGTCTCATCATCAATATTTTCGTCACTAAAGACGTAGCTCTTACTGTAAACAACATCCGCGTTGTTTTCAGCCATCGCTCGCGTTTGCACTTCCAGTTTGGGTGGCAGCCACAGATCGTCGGAATCAAGAAAGGCAATTAAGGGACCCGTTGAATTACTGATACCGGTGTTGCGTGCTTTTCCAAGCCGGCCGTTTTCCTGAAAAATGTACCTGACGCGTGGGTCGCGCGTGGCGAACTCCTGGACGACGGTGGCGGTGCTGTCAGTCGATCCATCATCCACCACGATCAATTCCCAATCTGAATATGTTTGGGCCAGCACTGATTCGATGGACGCGGCGATGTACTTCTCGGCGTTATACGCCGGCATGATTATGCTGACGAGATCGTCCGACATAGACCCTACCGGGTTGACTGGTCTGAAGTTTGTGATCGCAGATCTGACTGGACCATTTCGCCGACCAGTTGGGGGAAGGTGTATTGAGATACCCAACCGAGCTCACGCCTCGCTTTTGTAGCATCGCCAACCAGCAGATCGACTTCGGCCGGCCGCAGAAACCGCTCATCTGTACGCACGTACTCGCGATAGTCGAGCCCAACCTCGCCAAACGCAAGCTCACAGAACTCACGCACTGTGTGGGTCTCTCCGGTAGCTACGACGTAATCGTCCGGTTCGTCGCGCTGGAGCATCAGATGCATGGCACGAACGTAATCTTTGGCGTGTCCCCAGTCGCGTTTGGCCTCCAGATTTCCCAATCGTAGTTCGTTGCTTAAGCCGAGTTTTATCTGCGCGACAGTAGAGGTGATCTTCCGTGTAACAAACTCATAACCGCGGCGCGGACCTTCATGGTTAAAGAGAATGCCGCTTAAGCAAAACATGTCGTACGCTTCGCGGTAGTTTCTGGTTAGATCGAAACCAGCGACCTTACTAATGCCATACGGTGAGCGTGGATGAAAAGGTGTTTTCTCGGTCTGTGGTGTTTCTCGAACTTTGCCAAACATCTCGCTTGAACCGGCAAAATAGAAGCGGCACGCAGGGCGCAATTCACGCAGTGCTGCCAGCATATAGTGAGTCCCGTTGATGTTTGTATTCATCGTCGAGAACCCATCGCGAAAACTCTCCGCCACGAAACTCTGCGCCGCGAGGTGATAACACTCAGTAAACTCGTGTTGACTTACCACGTGAAATATTGACGGGTAACTCTCGAGGCTGGCCGGATGCAGTACTATTTTATCCAGAAGATGCGCGATGCGTGTAAAACGTCGCTGCGGATCCTCCAGGGCAACTCGTCTCACTAATCCGTGAACCTCGTAGCCCAGCGATAACAAATGCTCGGCAAGGTAACTTCCGTCCTGTCCGGTGATGCCGGTGATAAGAGCTTTTTTGGTCATTAAATCGTTCTTCCTGTGTTAGCTTTGATTAGAAGAGAAAGTCCTCATACTCGCTATCCCTGTCGATCATTACAAGGGGATCCACGGGCCATGAGATATTAAACGTCGGATCATTCCAACGCACGCCGCGCCCGTGATCGGGAGCGTAGTAAGACGAGGTTTGATAGAACACTTCCGTTTTATCTTCCAGTGTCAGGTAACCGTGAGCGAAGTCTTCAGGCACGTAGAGCATGCGATAATTGTCGGCGGACATGTCAACGGCGAACCACTGCTTGAACGTTGGAGACCCGCGTCGCAGATCGATAATCACGTCATAGATACGTCCGCGCGTGCAGCGCACCAACTTCACCTGTGCGTAGGGCGGCAACTGGTAGTGCATGCCTCGCAGGGTGCTTTTCTTCTCGTTGAACGCCAGATTTGACTCAACGAATGTTGCTGTTAAGCCTGCTGCCACAAATTCGTGATCTGACCAGGCACGCGCAAAGAACCCCCGCGCGTCTTTAAACTGGTCTAGTTCAATCACAAACGCCCCTTTAAGTTTAGTCTCGGTAATCACCATCAGATCAATTTTCTTTAGCCTGCGAAAGCAGGCGTAAGCCTAAAGCCTGGGGCGCAAGCGCCAGGATCGTTGTTTAATGTTAGCGACGAGCCCGCGAAAGCGGGTGACAGCCCAACGGTTTATAGAAATATTGGAAACGCAATCGCCCGTTTTCACGGGCTCAGATTTATTCGTTTTTTCTTCCTGGGGCTTGCGCCCCGGTCTTTATGCTAACGCCTGCTTGGCAGGCTACCGCGTTGCGGTGCTGACCGCCTTCAACTGCGCCTCGCGACCTCTGGCGGCAGAGGTGCCGTCCAGTAATCGTCCTACAAAATTTTTTACGAACATCTCACGACTAAACATCTGCGCACGTTTGCGCGCGGCAGTGGACATTTGTAGTCGCAAATGATCGTCACTCATAAGCCGAGTGGTGTAATTCTTGAGCTCATCCAACGTTTCCCAAACAAACCCGCTAACCTCATGCTCTACGATCTCTGGTTGACCGCCTTTGTTTATTACAACCGGAACACATCCAGCGGCCATCGCTTCCACCGTCGATATTCCGAAGTGTTCGACCATTACGGGTTCAACATTTTGGTCTTGCCCGTATCCCGACGCGTGCCAGAAGATACTGGCGCGTTCATAAAGACTTTTTAGCTCGTTGCGCGGCAGATTTGGAACGACCGCGGCGCCGCTTTTGGCAGCGAGAGCCAACAACTGTTCGTAATAAACCTGGTGTGCAGGTTTTGAGCCCAACCCTCCCACACAAAAGTATTTCCAGTCGAAAGAACGTTCCCTCTGCATGCGGGCGTAGGTCTCAAGCATTTCTTCCTGGTTTTTTCTATGCCCCTCTCCGCGAAGAGCAAATCGTCCCACGCTGAGAATGATTTTTTCTTTATCGATGTGGTTGAACGAGGTATTGACCGGCGGGTAAACGATGGTGCAATCAATGCCCCATCGTCTTTTGGCCCACAAGCGAGAAAAATCGGAAATAGCGGTTTTCAGTCGGTAGCTCTCCATCCGTTTCTTCCACGCCCAACTCTGGTAGATATACCTTCCCGGACGTTTCCACGCGAGCTTTGCGTCGACCCCACCTTCGGGTTTCACATAAGGCGCACTTGGCAACGGAAATAGCACGATGAGTGCTCCTTTCTTAGCGTGCGAAAAAGGAGGCATGTCGTGCGTGATGGCGACGAAGACGTCGTAACCCTCGCTTAGCTCTGCCTGAGTCTTCTGCATTTCCCGATAATAAATTAGTGGATTGCGCCGCGAAACTTGTGGTTGACTGGCCGGCTTGTTAACGTAACGAAGGCGAACGTTGTCCAGCTTGGTGCCGGAATTGGCTGCGAACTTGTCAACTGTCAATGACGGAATACGATGATACAAATCGACCTGATGATCCATGGCTAGAGTTTCAGCGAGTAACGCCGCGACGAATTCCGAACCACCGATCCCGCTGCCGGCGGGCTCATTATAGATGCTGATCCTCAAACCCAATTGCGCGCGCTCTCCTTGTTTCGGTAATCAGTCCTGCCCAGCCGCGAGATGGTAAACCTCGGCGGTCAGCTCGGCGCATTTTTCCCACCTAAACTCTGCCGCGCGCATCAGCCCCTTCCGCCTCAGTTCTTCACGTAGTGAATGGTCGGAGAGAATAGTAGACATAGCTTCGCATAGCTGGTCAGGATCTGTAGGATCAACTAAAAGAGCCGCATCTCCCACAACTTCGGGTAGCGACGTCGTATTCGAGGTGACCACCGGAGTGCCGCACGCCATCGCTTCAAGCGCCGGTAAGCCAAACCCTTCATACAACGATGGAAATACAAAAGCCACAGCGCCGCTGTAAAGCGCTGACAGATCTTCCTCCGCCACGTAGCCTGTGAAAATAAATCGAGAACGATAATCCGACGAACTCTCAGCGGCAGCGAAAATCTCGTCGTACATCCAGCCCTGTTCTTTCGAGCCCGCGAGCACGAGATACGTATCGGGCAGGCGCTGTTCGTCGAGTAAACGAAAGAACGAACGGATCAAGTGCGCCAGGTTCTTCCGTGGCTGGGGCGCGGCCAGGCACAAAAGATACTCTCCGTCTGGGATCCGATAGCGCATGCGAGTGGCCGCAATGACGTCAGGGTCCGTGACCGGGTGAAAAAAGTGAGCGGCCGCAAGCGGCACAACCGTAGCACGGTTAGGGGACATCCCGGTTCTTTTACAAAACTCCATCCTGGTAAACTCTGAAATGCATGTTACCCAGTCTCTCTCCACATCGATTCCATCCAACAATGTTTGCATTACCTGTGTTTGGTGCTTAGAAACAAAATCTGGTCTGGTAAGCGGAATTATGTCGTAAATAGTTACCACTCGCGGCAGGTCGCCGGTAAGATCTTTCGGCGGCAGTATTAAATGAGGGCAGTGAAAAACGTCAAACCTTTTATAGTCAAAGACTCGTTTCAGGGACACCACGCGATAATTCACCAACCTATAGAGGGCCGATCGAAGACACCGCAGGTACAGGGCACGCGGCGAATGGACCGGCATCCGTTCAGGGGGTGTCAATTGCACAGCACGAAAAACCGCCTTGTAGGCCTCGGTTAGTCCGGGACTGACACGAAAAGTGTAGTCAAAATCGCAGTTGAGTGGCGGTTCTGTGTTTGCTAAGTAGAGCGAAGCGCTAACGGTGTCATAGAGCGGATCAGTACCGTACAGAGCTACTGCGGTAATCTCAAGGTCGTCGCGTTTACAAATCTCATCCAACACTTCATGCACGACTCGGTTGATGCCAGTTTTGGCATCATGGCGACCAAAATCGGACGCGAGGTTTGAGATGTCATAAGCAACCTTGAGCGGCATCAATCCTTGCGAAAGACAAGCGTCGCGAATGTATAGCGATAACCAGCAAACATGAAATCAGGATTAGAACATTCCCAGTGCGGAACATCCACAAGAGAACAGCCCTTGATCGACGGCAGAATCCTGCAGATCAAATCCTTCTGCGTGTAGAAACGATAGTCTCCGGGGATGACGGGGTCTCCGGGTTTGTGTAGATCGTTGTAATCGCAGGTCAGTATGCCGACACCGCCTGGCGCCAAGAGTTCGGCAATCTCCGTCATGAACAGTTCATCATCCCGCACATGCTCTAAAACAGAGGTGGAGAAGATTATGTTGTAGCTGCCCTTGATAGTTGAAGCCGAATGAAAAAACGTGTCCAAATCCAGACCGTTAACCTCAGGGTCAATCTCCTCTATCGGATAACCCAGCTTCTTTAAACTAGCTGATGCTGAATCATCGTAACTTCCCACGCATAGCAGGCGCGGTAACGGAAAAGCCAAGGCAAAATTTCTTACTGTGTCAAAAACAAATGCTTGCTGAACGTTTGCCGCTGGTATTTTTGAAACCATGATCTCGGGCACCAGCGAGAAAAGCTGTCTGATGACGGGTGAATATTGCGTCCGTGCTTGGTTATCCAATATTCGATTAAATCTTTTTACGCCTCGTGCCCGTGGGGCCGCGGCTGGCAGTGTTCTGGCCGCGGCCTTTATGGCGCGGTTTGTTAACATTCGATGTATTCGGCGCTTTACGAAATTTCTTTTACTGTTATATCGACGGGCAAGTTTCTTATAGTCGAAATCATTAATTACATGGACCTCGGTATTGTTTCTACTCCGCCTGGCTTGAAATTCAGAGAAAGTATTCGCGTCTAAAATCTTGTCCAGAATTTGCTCATACTCAGACCGAATGGTTTCCTCAGTCCATAATTGATAAAGGTGTACAAAAGGCTCAATGCCGTTTTCGATTACTTCTCTTAGACTCGAATCTTCGATCGTTATCGCCGGATACACCGACCATAGATGCCTGAACATTATGGATTTCGATATTACCATTGGCCGCCGCACTGCCAATGCATGGTCCGGGGAACTGGAAATACCCGCCACTTCTAAATAATCATACAAGAAAGCGTTTAATGTGTTTCCCGCCAGAAAGTCCAACATCGCATCGCGATCAAGAAATTGGTGCGACGCTTCTATTTTAACTCCCGGCTTCCTGATTCTTTGCCGGCACTCCTCGATGCGCTGACGAGCGTTGTCGCCATTTGCGTCTATTATTCCGTTGGAAGGAACGTGAATTCGAATTATCGCCTCATTGAATTCATCTTGTACGGCATCAATCAGGTTGTGATAACCCTTACTTTGAACAGAGAACCCGAAGGTCCCGATCGTTACAGTGTCCGGCGGCTTCGTTGTCTTTTTAAAGGGAAGGATTAATCGGCCGGTTTTGAATACTGCTGGATTGTTTTCTACCAGTGTTGGATCGCCCATTACGTAGTATTGAAAAAATCCGTCAGGCATTGTGTCCGCTTCCGCCTGAGTCATTTCATGCATTACGGCAATGTTGGCTTGTTTGTACCGGCGAGGCATTTGAGGATTAATGAATGTTAACGTCTGAGGATGGTAGTTATAGATAATGGCGGCGTAGTCTGAATTATTAGCATGCGAATCAATGTCTTCAATACTTCTTACGCCCGCGTAATCAAATCGATATTTTTCTGATTTACTGAGTGCCTCCAGCAGATTTTTCGCGTACTGATATACCCCGCATTGTCTTTCCTCATAGTTGACGAACAAGACAGGTATTTTCTGGATTCCCGACTGTGCTGTGCTGGCTACCATTCTGCTGAAAATGTTCTTAAGTTTGGATCCACGATCAGTTGCGTGCCGAAGCAAATAATTCCTTCGGCGTTAAACTGTACCACTACGGGCAGCAGCCTTGCCTGTTGCTCTTTTAAACACTTCATCCAAAATACGCTCGTAATCCGCAATAAAATTTGCTTCGTTCCATTCATCGTAAAAAGGTTCAAGCGGACTTACACCATTTGCGATGATCTGCTTCAAACTCGAATCTTCAATACAGATTGAGGGATTTGCCGAGTAAACGTGCCGGAACATTCCACACTTGGTGATCGCCATTGGTCGTTTAACTGCTAGGGCATGCTCGATAGTGCTGGAAATTCCCAGGTGTTTATTCGTGTCGTAAAAAAAAGCGTTGAGGGTGTTACTTGCCAAAAAATCAAGCAACTGACTCTTGCTAAGAAAGTCGTGAGTCATGACGAGCTCTATGCCCGGCTTCGAAATGCGCTCTACGGTTTTCTTAATGTGTGCGATGGTACGCTCCTGATGGTCTGAAGCAGTGACACCGTTGAAGGGCAGGTGCAGCGCGATCCGGGCTTCGTCGAATTCATGGTGAACGGTTTCAATTAAGCGCTCAAACCCCTTGTCGCCGAATCCAAAGCCAAAACTGCCGATTGTCACAATTTCTGACACGGATCCATGGCCCTGATATGTAGGAATCAAACGGCGGGTCTTGAAAACGTTGGGATTGTTTTCTACCAGCGTTGGATCCGGGCACAAGTGGTAATCGAACATTTCCTGGGTGGCACTGTCCGCGACTTCTTGTGTCCCCTCATGCATGACTCCTAATGATGGAATCTGGTACCGGCGTATCATCCGGCTCGTCAGCCACGGCATTGTCAAAGGATAGTAGTTATAAATAATCGCTGAGGGCCTCGTTTGTGCGACCACCCAGCGCAGATGTTTTTCATTCGAGCATTCTGCATATGCGAATGAATACCGTGAGGATTTCTCGAGCGCGGCCACAATATTCAAACCGTACTCATGGATACCGCATTGTTTCTCGGCATGAGAAACAACGAGTATGCTGTGCCTTTTTTGTCGTCCTGGTTTTATCAACACCTCGCGCCGTTGAGCAGCAGGTATGTAGGCATACAATTGCGGTATCTGTTTTATTCTGGTTCGCAACTTTAATTTCGATCGCAACTTATTGACGAGTGAACTGGCGGTGCTCATTTGATATGAATCCTGGGATCTAAATCTGTTTCCGCCTGTCATCCCTTAAGCTTGATGACGAGCCCGTCACCAACGTAGCGATATTTATGTAGAATTCATCGGGCCTGGCCAAATAGTACTCGTGGTCGCATTGCGTGAATGAACTATAGAGCGGGTGCGGTGACCAGTCGCACTTAGCCAGATTCGACAAAAAGCGCTGTTGAAACTTCTCAGCGTCTGTCAGACGTCTGATAGGCATCCCGACGCGAGACAAAGTGAACCCGAATGGCTCCAGGCGGGTTTCGACAACGGATATGAGCTTCCTTAGCGCGATTCTGGTACTCCTTGATCTTCAGCGCCTCGAATTATTCGATAGCGAGATTTCGTCATGTACTCTTGCAGCAGTGAAGCACGCGATAATAAGTCGTAGGCAGTGAAGATCGACTACTCTGCGGATACGCCCTTTTCGTGTTTGACGACTTCAATGCTTGGTAATGGGAAGATCAAACCGGTACCGTTCTGGATCGTTCCTTTTTCGCGTTCGATGAACTCTTCTTTGAAGTGCCAGGGCAAAACGAGGTAATAGTCAGGTTTCATGGCTCGCGATTCTGCTTCGCTAACGATGGGAATCTCAGTACCTAGCGTGCAGGCGCCATACTTATCGGGATTGCGCTCCGCGGCACAGTCAATGATCCGATTGTCGATACCACACCATTGTAAGATCGTGTTTCCTTTAGTCGATGCTCCATAGATATGAATCTTCTTTCCCTGCTGCTTCAATTTTTTAAGTAGCGAAGTCAGCTCCTCTTTGTGCACGTTAACGCGTTCCTGGAAGTTCTTGTATGGCTTGTTGGTGTCCAATTCCAACGTGAATTCTTCCTGACGCATTGTCTTGACGTTCTGCGCCCATTCAGCTTTTTTGTAGGTGAAGTTATCCGCCCGAGAGGCATAACAGCGAAGGCTCCCGCCGTTGATTGAATTCTGCGAGACGTTGAAAACCTTCATTCCAGCCTGCTTCAAGATGTACTCAATAATCGCGAGGCTGTAATACTCCAGGTGCTCGTGGCAGATCGTGTCGTATGAGGTCATGCTGAGCATATTCGGCATGTATGACATTTCAAAGATCCAGATTCCCTCCGGGTCCAGAATGTTCCTGATACCTTGCGTGAACGCGATCGGGTTTTCCAGATCGTAGAACATCGCAATCGAGGTGACGATGTCACACTTCTGCCCTTGCAACTTCTCCGTCAGCTCGTCGGAAGGGAAAATGCCTTGCACAACCGTGACGTCGCTTCGAATCTCCTGGGCCACGTCAGACGGGTCGATCCCGAACTTTTGGAATTCGCCTGGATAAGACGACAGGAGCGTTCCATCATTACAGCCAATGTCCAGCACGCGCGCATTGGGTTTCCCAACCAGCGCGGCCGCTTCTTCCGCAATGCCTCTCAAGTGTTGGCGCATCGTATTGTTGGTGCCCGAACGATACCAGTAAGCGGAATAAAGAACTTCCGGAGGAACCGTATGCTCCATCTGCAGCAGTCCGCACGCGTGCTCATCTCTCATCGGATCGCAGCGCACCAGACGAGTGGGAATTTTGCGTGTCGGCGGCAATTCTTTTCCCGGCTTTACAAACGAGCCTTGCAAGTATTGATCGCCCAGATCTATTACGGGAGTGAGCGCGGACGAACCGCAAACGCGGCATGTAGTTCGATGAATTAGGTGCATTTAATCAGCCTCGACAGAACAACTATGTTATCGATCAGGACCCCCATTCACAGTTGCCAAAAACACAGCCATAGTCTCCGCCTTCAACGAAATAAAATTCTGATCCGCCATCGATTATAGTAACTGGCAAGACATCTTCTACCCAATCAACGAGTCCTACGCCTGGCAGATTTATGGCAAAGGTGAATACATATTTTCCGGGAACTAAGAAGGCTGCCGGTATCTTTGCAGTAACATGAACTTCTTTATTGTTCTGTCCCAACCTGCTCCATTCAGGGTCGTTGGCAGTGAAGATTTTTCGGCCCCGATGGTCTTTAACAAAAAAACCCAGAGTCGAGTTCGGCAACCATCGATTTATTCTGCAAGTAATAGAGATAACGATCGGGTCTTTATGACTAAAATGAGTTTTCGTATTGCCTTCAGAATCAAGTGCCTGGGCCTTCGCAATGTACATATCCTTGTCTGATTCTGAGCCTATAAATCCACCGCGACTTCCATTTGCCATTTCGTTCAGATAATACTCAATGACACTTTGTGTATCGCCTTCTTTTTCGATATTGCCTTGATTCAGGAGTATAGCTTTACCGCAAAGTTGAGCAATCGCGCCCATTTGATGGCTCACAAAAACTACCGTTCGTCCGTGCTTCGCTACCTCTCCCATCTTCCCCAGGCACTTGCTTTGGAATGCCGCATCTCCCACCGCCAGCACCTCATCTATTAACAGAATCTCAGGTTCCAAATGTGCGGCAACGGCGAAAGCAAGCCGCATATACATACCGCTTGAGTAATGCTTGACCGGGGTATCCAGAAACGCATCGATTTCGGCAAAGGCAACGATCTCATCGAACTTACGTTCGATCTCTGTCCTTTTCATGCCGAGGATCGCGCCATTTAAGTAAATGTTTTCCCTGCCGGTCAGTTCGGGGTGAAAGCCAGTGCCGACCTCAAGCAGACTCGCAATCCGCCCATAAAGCTTTATGCATCCTGTGGTCGGTTCGGTAATACGCGAAAGCAACTTCAACACAGTGGACTTGCCCGCACCGTTGCGGCCGATTATTCCGACCACTTCTCCCGGCATGATTTCGAAACTGACCTCTTTGAGCGCCCAGATGTTTTCACCGCGTCGTTTCTCGCGGAGGCCTTTAAGCGGCGCACGCACGGCTCCAGCAATCATGTCACGCAGTGTCGGGTGAGAGCCCTGCCGCATGCCGATGCGATACTGCTTACTTAACTGTTCCGCCTTGATGATCGGTTTCATACAGTTAGACTACGTCGGCGAAATTCTTTTCCATGCGCCTGAAAACATATGCTGAGTAGACCAGCAAACCGATGGTGAAAACAGTTGCGATACCCAGGGCTGCCCAGTCAATGCCTTTACCAAACAATGCAGAGCGAAAGCCATCGAGGATGCCAGTCAACGGATTGAGTTTGTAAACCCATTGATATTTTGCGGGCACGAGACTTGATGGATACATGACGGGCGAAGCAAACAGCCAGAACTGAGTCAACACCGGCAACACAACACTCACGTCTCTGTACTTGACATTGAGGGCTGAGGCCCACATGCCGACCCCAAGCGCGAGTAGAGTGATCAGAACTATGCTGATTGGTAACACCAGAATAGTTTTGCTGAGCCCCACTCGGTAATAAAGCATCAGGCCGATCAAGTTAAGGAATCCAATACCGAAATCTACCAGCCGCGCTCCGACCGAGGCTCCTGGGATTATCAGGCGCGGAAAATAAATCTTGGTAATTAAATTGGAGCTTGCAACAAGGCTGTTAGCGCTACTCGTTAGGGCGCCGGCGAAAAATGTCCAGGGGAGCAGTCCCGCGTAGACGAATACAGGATAAGGAAGCCCGTCGGATGGTACGCGCACCAGTTTGCCTAAGAAGAGTGTAAGAACAAGCGTCATCAGCAGCGGTTGGAGAACTACCCAAAGGATCCCCAGTGCGGCTTGCTTGTAACGGACTTTGACGTCGCGCCAAGTCAGGAAATAGAGAAGCTCGCGATAAGCCCACAAGTCGCGCAGGCCAAGATTTACCCATGAAGCGCTTGGTTTTATTACTACCAGGGGCTCGTCGGGCAAGAGGGTCCCTGCTTGCGGTGGTTCTGGTTGTGCGGTTGAAGCGCTTTCGGAAAGGACGATTGATTCCATCAGGCACGTACTCTCGTCGTTCTCATAGCCATTAAAGTAATGTCAGTGGCGGCGAGAGAATTACAAGTTTGCGCAAGCTCAGACATCTGAAAAGGTTTGCAACCCTTTAGGGTGCAGGCAAACATAAATCTAACCGCACTAGTTTAATCGGTCAAGGCATGCGTGCCGCGTGCCGCGAAGTCTTGCGGGGGAGCAATCGCTTCGTCAAAGACAGGTGGTCCGTTTTCTTTTTCAGACTGCGCGTTAATTGAAAAGACGCTTGGAATAACAGAATCCAGCCACTACCAGCAAGGCGAACAGCTTTGTCGCTAAACGCGCATTATCCATCCATGAGGTCGATTCGGGCAGGTTTGCCGGAAACGGACTGATCCTGTGAAGAGTCTGAAAAGATTTCTTGACACCTTCGACGCAGGTTGGTATATCAAGCCGTCCCAGTTCGGCCTCCCCCTTAGCGTAAGTCCTTCTTCTGATCCTCGTTCAGAATCACAGGCCTTATACACCTGTTGTTGTATTCGGCGTTCAAGCCCACTTCCAAAGGAGGTTCCCAGTGAAATATTCGAAAAGTGTATACGCCTTTGTGCGTGTGATATTGGTTGTTGCCTGTTTCCAAGTGTTGGCCTTCGGGCAGGATGACAAGATTAGAGTTAGTGGCAGTGGATCAACCGTTAGGTGGGATGTTGCTGTTCCACATACAGAATTAACACTTACGATTTCCGCGCCTGATGGACAAGTCTTCCGCAAAGAGTTTAAGGGTCGCTCTGCCGAATTTACACTTACAGATTCGAAAGGCGAAAGATTTGCTGACGGTCAATACTCTTACGAACTTCGCGTTACGCCTCCAATTCCGGCTGACGTTCGAGAACAACTTGCCGCGGCACGCGCCAAAGGTAATGACGAGGAAGTGCGGCGCGATCTGATTAAACGTGGCGCATTGTCAGCTCAGCCGGCCGTTTTTTCAGGAGGATTCGCGATCCTGAACGGCTCGGTTATCGTCTCAGGAGCTTTGGAAGAAGGAACTCAAGTAGCAAGTGTGCAACAGCCGCGAGTTTTCCGGCCTGCCGCAAGTAGTTTCCGCCCCAATACTAATGCACCGATGAGTGGTTTCCGCCGCCATCACCCGGTACTTAATCCTTTCTTTGATTTCGTGATTGCTGACGATTTAATCGTGCAGGGAAGTGCCTGTGTCGGACTTGACTGCGTTGATGGAGAGAACTTTGGCTTTGATACCATCAGGGTGAAAGAAAACAACACTCGTATCCAGTATGACGACACCAGCACGAGCGCCGGCTTTGCCTCGAATAACTGGCAGATCAGGGCAAATAGCTCGGCGAGTGGTGGCGGCAATTTTCTCGCGTTCGTAGATCAAGGCACAACGGGCAATTCAGAGACAGGAACGCTTGTGTTTCAAGTTGATGCCGGAGCGCCGGCGAATTCGTTGCGGGTGAGTAGCGGGGGCAACGTCGGTATCGGGACCGCCACGCCGGTGCTGGATGTCCACGCGAATACAACCGACACTCCCGCGATTCGACTCGAACAGAACAATTCGGGTGGTTTCACAGCTCAGACCTGGGACATTGGTGCTAATGAAGCCAACTTCTTCGTCCGCGACGTGACGGGTGGTTCGCGTCTGTCGTTCCGCATCCGGCCAGGGGCGCCGACCAGCAGCATTGATATTGCTGCCGATGGCGACGTCGGAATAGGAACTGGAAGTCCGGATACGCGATTAAGCGTACTCGGTGCAGGAACGACACTTCCGACTACGTATAATCCTGGCGATGTGGCGACATTTATCACCCCAGCGGACAACTTCACCAGCGTTGCCATCGTAAAGGGAGGAATTGCAAACCCCCAGGGTCTTCACCTCGGTGTTAATCAGGCCTCGCTCTTTTCTGAGATTCAGGCATCGCGGGACGGAATCGCAACGAACACGCTCGTGCTAAACCGACAGGGCGGCAACGTAGGCATAGGAACTTCAGCGCCCACTGACTTGCTTTCGGTAAACGGAAGCGCAAGCAAGCCGGGCGGTGGAACCTGGTCAGTCTTTTCCGATGAGCGTCTTAAGAACATCAAGGGTGCATTCAATAGTGGACTCAAAGCGGTAATGCGGTTGCAGCCGCTCCGCTATGAATACAAGCCCGAGAATGCTCTGGGCATCAAATCACAAGGACAGTACGTTGGCTTCACAGCGCAAGCTGTGCAGCAGGTGATTCCGGAGGCCGTTTCGCAAACCGAAAATGGCTATCTGATGGTCAACAGCGACCCGATCATTTGGACGATGCTCAATGCAATCAAAGAGCAGCAACAGGAGATTGAAAAACTGAAGTCAGAAGTGCGGCGGTTGAGAGCCACTTCACGAAGACGCCGGTAAGCACGGTCAAAAGATATAACCGGGGACGCTCTGCGGGCGTCCCCCTTTTTTTGGACTCTGAGAGGCTTTGCCCGAATGTCCCTACATAGCCTGCGAAGAAGGCGTAAGCATAAAGCGTGGGGCGCAAGGCCCCAGGGACCAATCACATCTACGTCGAGAGTCCGCGACAGTGGGCGAAACCTTGAAAACATTGACGCTGTCGCCCGTTTTCACGGGCTCAAACTGCTTCTTGAATATTGAACTGGGGCTTGCGCCCCAGGCTTTAAGCCTACGCCTGCTTTGCAGGCTAAGAGCTTAGTGAGACTTTTCGGGCAACGACTCTGAGACTCTGAGACGCTTGCACGAAAAGTCTCAAAACCGCGGAAGATGTCTCCCGTAAAGGCGCAAAGGCGCAAGAAATCCCTTGGAAACGCGGCAGCGCTTTGCGCCTTTCCGGGAGACTTTTCGGGGAAACCCACTCTGACTCTGAGAAGCTTTGCGCCAAAAGTGTTTTTAACGATTATTTGGTTCTTCTCTGCGATCTCTGCGTAGATCGCCAGAGAAGTACTTCAAACGGACAAGGACCATTTTAGCTACTTTTCGTGCAGAGCCACTCCGAGACTCTGAGACTCTGAGATCTTTGCTTCTAGAGTTCGGCGGTTCAGGCTTTTGCGCTAAGAGTCGTTATCGTCGGTATCAAGAGTTCTTTGCTCCGGACGATACCGATGATGACCACTTCCGTGCAAAGCTGGTTTCGTCGGACGTCGGCTAGGTAGGACCGTATTGTGGTCGTGAAACTAATCCCTTCACGCCCCGCGCAAGTGCGAGACGTGAAGGGACCGAGGTATTACAGGTTTGGTGGAGGTTAGTTTTCGGGGAACCCTGTGCCGTTAGGCGCGTTGTTCGTACCGTTCTTTCCGATTGTATTATTACCTCCGCTGTGTACTGTGCCGGCTAAGCCCAGCGAAGTTCCGTTGCCGGTGAGTACAACTCTGGCGATGAGCACCTCTGTACCGGCGCCCGCAGTAATGCCCGTGCCGTTCGCCGTGATGCTGCTGGTGCTGACGCCGAACTCAGTCGGACTTGTGCTTTCGGTAGCATTGATGCCGGACCCTGTGCACGATGAAATAGCGGTGTTGGAAATCAGACCTCGCGTCCCGTTTCCAGCGTTCACTCCGTTCGTGGCTTTACTGATCTGGCAACCGTCGATCGTAAGCTGAGTTGCGTTTGTTGTTGAGTTATTGATGTTCACTCCGTTTGCGACGTTTCTGATACTCACATTGCGCATATGGAGTTGATTGGTGGCTCCGAGGTTGGCACCGCTAACTTCGATACCGTCACCCGTGAAACCATCGATCAGAGTGTTTTCAACGAAGAGTGCGTTTCCACCGATGAAGCGAATGCCGTCCAGACCAGTGCTTGCTCCGTTGATGTTCAACCAGTCAAGACGGACAGTCTTGCGTACGTCTGCCGGATCGGTGATGTTGATGATGACGCCGTTGACAAACGACGCGAGAATCGAGCCGTAACCCTGACCGGCGCCACCGCCGTTAATTGTGATTGACTTTGTAATCGTAACTGCGCCGAAGCCGCCCGGATCCAACGTGCTGATCTCGCCGTCCCTAGCAGTCTTCGAGATTGCTCCGGCGTAAGTCTTGCATGGAGCGGTACGGCTACAGGGGTTCACGTCGTCACCGACCCCGGACACCCAGGTTCGGGTCGCTTGCGCCTGGGCCATAGAAACGACCGTCAGGGTGAAAATTGCAACGGCCAGAACATTAAACGTGAAGCGAAACTTACTCATGTGCGTTCTCCTTATTGGGGTTGAGCTTAATTGCTATGAATTAGCAGTGTTCTCGGATCGAAATGAAGCCGGGTGGCTTCGGTTTAAGTCCCGCGCCCAAAGTTGGTCGAATAAGCCTCACTTGGGGTAGATATTGGGACACCTTTAGCAAACGCGTAATTGCCTGGGGGTTTGGTTCACCCCCAGGCAGCCACTTTTCTACTTGAACTTGAACAGGGCGCTGTGTGTCGTGCCGTCGTTCAAGATCACATTCAGTTGACGACAAGTGTTCTTCCATGAATTTTCCGTTTTCCAAACATAGTTGTAACGATCGCTGGTCGCGTCGTACGACAGGCTGCTGGATCCAGCGTTGAGTGTTTCTTCAACCGGCAGGATCGTGGCTCCGTTATCGCAGGCGATCTGAACCGAGTTAGGCGAATTAGCCGCGAAGATGTTCAAGCCCTTGTTACCACTCAGACTGAACTTAACGGGTACTGCCTGACCCGCCTTCATTTCATTGAAGGTCGGCGGGTTGTCGACCGGTGCGAAGAAGCCGGAGAAGTTGTACAGCACGGTAACGTTGAAGCTGCACGAGGCAGTGTTGCCATTGCCATCGTTAGCTGTTGCCATAACTGTGGTTGTACCCACTGGGAAGACGTTACCAGCGGGCGCGTTAGTGGTGATCGTCGGTGTGCCGCAGTTATCGCTGCCCGTGACGTCGAAGTTCACTACCGTTGACGTATCAGTACTATTCAACGGCAAGTAAACCGTGATGTCGGCCGGACAACTGATCGTCGGCGGCGTTGGGTCGATGACGGTAATCACCTGGTCGTCACTCGCCGAATTACCGGCAGCATCCGTGGCCGTAAACGTCCGCGTAATGATCCGCGGACTACTTGGATTGCCCGCTCCAGTCACAGTCTCGCTGATCGTCACTGTCGGCGTGCCGCAATTATCAACGGGCGGACCCGGCGGAAGCGGATTGCCGTTTTCATCAAGCACCGTTCCTCGTGTTGCCTGTGACGGACTCGCGGCCGGAACCTCACTCATGCAGGTGTAGCTTGCATCCGGCGGCGCCTCGATGATTGGGGCCGTGAGATCACGCACCGTCACCGTTTGCGTGTCCGTGGCAGTATTTCCCGCCGAGTCAGTCGCGGTATAAGTGATGGTGGTCACGCCAACTGGGAAGAAGTTTCCAGCGGGCACTCCAGTTCGAGAAACATTTACAGTGCAGTTGTCAGCCGCCGTGGCGGTGCCTAACTGGCTTTCGCCAATCACGAAACCGCAATTACCGCTGATGTTTGGCGGCGTGTCTAACACGATATCCGCTGGCGCTGTGATTGTCGGATTTTCGGTGTCGTTTCCACAGCCGAATGGATTTACGATGATCCGTTGAGTACAACTGGCTGTTAGACCAACTGAGTCAGTTACGGTCCAGGTGATGAGAGTTGTTCCCAGCGGGAACGTCGCCGTCAATTCTTCGCCGTCGCTCCTGACACCGGAGATCGAAACATCCATTGACGGATTCGTCGTCGGAGTGCCCGGAGCGGCGTTTGCGAAATCCTCGCCTTGTGCAGCCGTCACGGTGACGTCCGCCGGACACGAAATAGTAGGCGCGCCGGCCGTTACAACGGTGACGTCAAAGGTACAACCACCTCCGCCGGTTTCGGAAGTGACAGTTATTGTGGTGGTGCCCACCGGGAAGAAGGAACCGGAGGCTTGGCTGCTGCTGATTTCGCCGCAGCTACCAATGCCTTCCGCGCTCGAGAAGCTGACGAATGCTCCCGGGTCTCCGTTGAAGGTTGTATTCGCAAGCGTTGTGATGTCACTGGGGCAGTCAAGCGTGCAGGTATTACCGGGCGCGCCTGCGGTTACATCGTTTTCCGAAGTCGAGGTGTTGTCGGGTGTGTGGAGCTCGGTCGTCTCGCTGCTGACTGTAGAAGTACCGGTGATTAAAGTGCCTACGGCTACGCCGTTATTCAGTTGGTAAACGAACGTGAAATTGGCAGAGGCGCCACTGGCAAGACTAGTGATTGTACAGGTCGTGTCTGTCGGATTATCCGTGCAGTCGAAGGCTGGTCCAGAGTCTTGCGACTGAGTTTGACGAGTAGCGTCGTTTGGAATTGGCTGGACCAAACTAACGTCCGTAGCAGTGTCGGGACCATTATTCGAAACCCAGACTTGATAGCTGACGAGACCCTCGCTGACGAAGGATGAACCGCCGATGGCTACATTTAATACTGACAAATCAACGGCGGGCGCGTTTTCGTCGCTGCTCCTGAATAGTGCGAGTGCCCGGAGGCTGCTGGAAGATAGATAAGCTTTCCAGTTTCCTGATGCTGTGACCGTCCAGGTCGCTGTGGGATTAGTGGAGCTGACAATATCTGTCTGTAACGCCTCGCCTTGTGAATTTACCCAGTAAACTTTGTACGAACCGACCAACGTTCCTGTAGCTTTTGCGCACGCGACCTCGCCTACCTCAAAGGTATCTTGGGGAGTCGTACAATCGGCAGCAAAAGTGGCAATAGCTTCGGGGGCTGGTGCCTGGGGAAGCCACGCGAACAATGAAGTTGAAGAGACTTTGGTAACTGCATTAACTGACGAGAGATGATTCGTTTTTTCACCGGATTCGCCGAGGTATGATTTCTGAGATAGCGAAGCAGAAGAAACAACGAACACTGGAACTATCGCGGCGATTACAAACGCGATCAGTAACTTAAGGCGAAAATGCTTTCTCTTAGAAACAAAATAATGCGATAGGGGTGCGCTTCTTTGATTCATATGTCTCCTTGTTTCCTCTCAAATACTGGGCATGCGCGGTAGAAATTGCCCGTCCGCCGCCGGATGCCGGGGGAGGTACAGGGCGGGTGGAAGGGGCGATTGAAGCCAAGAACATTGAACGGCAGCCTTAAGACTGCTCATCCGTT
>JAICQI010000237.1 GCA_025937955.1 Pyrinomonadaceae bacterium | reverse complement strand
CACCTTAAAGGGAGACTCATGTTATGTACCCGTCTAAGATCCCGGCCTTCGAGGGCGAGGAGGGGCTTCTGAACGTCATCATTGAGACGCCGAAGGGAAGACCGCATAGATGATTGATCGTAGCTCGTCAGCCTTGATCACTTGAGGACCGCTAACTGCGGTAGAACTAAACTAACAGTCTCATGTTAAAGAACGAACCAAACACCATCACAACACCAGAGGCAAAGCTATCCCTCGTCGATAAACGGGGTCGTTACGGCCGTCCGAACATGAAAGTTGCCCGAACTCCGGCCGTAAAGAACGGCACCATTTGCGGATCCCGGATGAATGTTGTCGGATCGTGGAGACCTAGCTCTTCGGTGGCGCCGCCACCGAGCTCAGCATCGATCGTGAGGTCCATGTAAGGAATTCGGTAACCGAGGTTCACGCCGCCGTACCCGTACGCGCCGTGCACAAAGCTGGTTGAGCCGGGTGCGTCCTTATCCTGCACATACGCCTCGCCGACTTCGCCGAATCCGCCGACCACGAGGCCGCCCGTCTTCCTTGTGGACCATGCCTTTTCAACCGCGAGGCGGGCTCCGATGAGAAACGCCATACGCTTCTCGGCTTCGAGCTGCGACAAAAACGTTGCGTGCGCGCCGAGGAAGAGCCGCCAGTCTCCCTGATACGTCATTGGGATGCTAAGGTCGTAGCCCAAGCTCGCGAACACACCCGACGAGCCGCCGAGATTTGCGTAACCGAACGCCGGCACAGTGAAACTGAACGGCGTACGGAATTTCACCGAAGCCTCAAGCTCAGGCTCGAGTGGGGGCACGGGCGCCAGCAGTTTCTCGCGGGCCTCGACGCACGTCTTGACGTCCAGCTGCGCGATCGTGCAGATGTCTTCCTCAATCGGATATTGACCGCTTTCTCCCATAAGCGATTCCGGCTTATCGAAACCGGCCGGCTTATGCATCTGCTCGAGAAACCAATGCAGCCTATCCGGAATAATCATTTGCTTGTTCTTAGCGTGGTGCTCGATGTAGTCGTAACGATCCAATTTGAAGTTGAGGACGTGATAAAGCTCGTGCGCGCACGTTCGCGCATCCCCGCCCCAGTTCGTCGCGTCCGGCCACTTGGGATTCGCAGCGATCTCGACAGTTTCGTCGTCCTTTTTGAAATCCGGATCGTTAGTGGGATTCACAAACTCGATATTCAACACGAATCCACGACGCGACGCATGTTTCTCGATCGCATCCTCGAGCGACTTGATCTTGTTTACGTCATCCCACGTCCCCGAGCCGCGTGGTACAAGATTTATTTTCACCTTGACGTAGATATTTGCCAGATCTCTCGCGTCTACTTTGTATATGCCGTCGCCGAATCTTGTCTGGTGCGGCGTCCAGTCGCGCGCGCCTTTCTTTGGCGCCGGCGGCGTCGGCGGCGTCTTGCCTTCCTCGACGGGCGGTTCAGGTTCGGGTTCAGGATCTTTTGTGGCCTCCTCTTCTACTTCGAGCTTTTGCTGAGCTTCGGGGGTCTTAAGGCGAGTCTCTTCCGCCGTCACTGCGGCCGCAGTTTCTTTGCGCTGCTTTTCAACTACCTCCTCAGTGCCTTTTTCCGGCGTCGTAAATAGTACCTTCAGCTTCTTTGCGTAATAGAGGCAGTCCGCCTTGGCGCGGCCCTCGATCATGATCGTGTCCGCTTTGGCCATGTCGTCTGCATCGAGACTCGTATATTGATCGAGCGCTTTTATTTCGGCGATCTTCGCGTCGTAGATTGCTTCGTGTTTCGCGTCGGCGCATCGCCGCACGACGGAACCGCCCTGCCCGACATGCACCAGCTCGTGGGCGATGAGATGCCTGCCCGCGTTGGTGTCGGGCCGATACTCGCCTTCACCGAAAAAGATATCGCTGCCGAAGGTAAACGCTCTCGCCGAGAGATCGCGATTCAGCTCGGCTGCCTCGTTACCCGCATGGACGCGGACTCCGCCCAGATCCGTCGCGAACCTGCTTTCCATCAACGCGCGCGTGCCGGTATCGAGCGTAGCCCCCTTGCCACGCGATGACGCAATGCGCTCGCCGATCTCACCGGCGACTGCGTCGCCTGGCGTTGAGAATTCGCGTTTCGGGAAGATCGATGCCTCGGTGGGATTTGAAACCTTGAGACCGTCAACGCGGGATCGACACGCCGGACATCCACCACCGCAGGCACACGACGATTTACGCTTCACTACCGGCGCCGCGGCTCCGAGCAGAGACATCGTGTCGTTCCCGTCGTGCTCACCAGAACCGTAATCACTCGTCGCCTTCTTTCGGTCCGGCGAGGCGTGGTGATTCCCTGGTTCCCTTTGGTTTCCCATGTCGTTCCAGCTTGCGGCTACAGTTGATCAAGGCCACGCAGTCGTAGCAAGAAGGTCGTGACATTCGTTAACCGATCCCGCCTTCAACGAGGCGACGCGTCCCGGCGATTCTTCATCAACCTGCACCGGCGTGGCTGGCGGAGGCACGCCTATTGGCGTGATTAGCCCAGCAGGCCGGATCGCCATCCTTATCTCAACGATCGGAGAGGCGCCGGTTCCGCCGTCGGTAGGGAGCTGAGGTCTCGGAAGGATTTCATCAACACCTGGTGACGTTTCCACGGTCGCAAGCACGGTTCCCAACCCGGCGATGATCGCCGAACGGACACGACTCGCGCGCGTCGTGCTGACGCTCGCCGTCGTATCCGCGGCGACTCGAAATCCGACCGTATCGAAGAGTAATTCCGGTTCGCCGTTTAAGAACGCCGTTGCGGCTGCGATCTGTGACGCGAACGGTGTCGGGTCGTCTGCATCTGTTGTGAACGGGCCGACGGTGAAAACTCGGAGCGACTCGCCACGATGCGTACCACCACCAGCAAGACCGCGACGCGGCCCCGCGAGTCCCATCTCGGTCGCGAGCGCATTCTGCACGCGAACAGTGGGATCGTGAACATCGCTGTACGAACGATCGGTATCTGGTCCCTCTGCGGGATGTGCCCTGATCTTCTCCAACGCCGCATGGCCGCAAAGCTCGTGACCGAAAACCTCATTGGGTGGCTGGACTCTTACGGTTTCCGTCGGGCCGGCGGTCCAATAGCGGATCTCTGGTGCACCGAGCCCGGATGTGGGCGTCATGTTCACGACATGTGTCCGGTCATTTGTTGTCGGCGATTCGATTGAGGTGACGACGATTCTCCAGTCGGCGCCCCACGGCCTTGTCATCGTGCAGAGACAACAGCACCCAAGCGGATTACTGCTCGCCGCGACTGCACGGAACCGGGGAATGCTGCACGGAGTTCCGGATTTCGGCCGGACCACACCCGTCGTGCTGTCAATTTCGAAATCAGGACAGATCGCGGTGATCAACGGATCCATCATCGAGATCGCAGTCGCCGGATCGTCGGATGCGGGTGCATCGACCTTTAGCCTCCGATGAAGCTTGTTGCTTCCGTGGCCCTGCGAAACGTGCACGAGTTCGTGCGCGAGTAGATGACGACCGCTCTCCGAATGCGGTGCGTACTCACCGCTGCCGAAGACGATGTTGTGGCCGAGCGTGTAGGCGCGTGCGTCAACCGCGCGCGCCGACTGTGAAGCGGCCGAGCCGGTGTGAACGCGAACACGTGAAAGATCATGGCCCAGGCGCGGTTCGAAAAATTGTTGCGTCGTAAGATCGAGCGGCTGCCCGCCGGAGCTGATCACGTTGTTCACGTGATCCGGGTTCTGCGATGATGGTCCACCTGCGGCCGGTAAAGGTTTTCGCTGGATCGTTTCCTCTTCTTCCTCGCACGAACCGCATTTACGATGGATCCCGTTTGTCGAATCGATATGATTCGTCGGGTGGGTTGCCTCAGCTCCGGCCGGCATGCGCATCACGCGATCGGCGATCGCGTCGGCCTCGATCTCGGCCGCATCGTTCGGTTGCGAAACCTTAAGTTTGCCTGCGCCTGACTGACATGAAGGACATCCGCCGCCACACGCGCATGAACTCTTCGCTCGAAGAAATCTGTCTGCACTAGTTTCTGAGCGCGGAACACCGACAACGTGAGATCCCGTGTCTTTCCGCGCGGGGAGGTGTTTGGTAGTTCTATCGAAGCTCCACATCAAAATTCTCAGTTATGAAAACAAATGCATTTGGTTTTGCGGCTTCAGCTAGAAAGGAATCAAGTTTTCGACCGCATCAAGCAGTCGCGTCCTTAGATTCTGCAGCAATAGTTTCTTATCGATATCAGCCTCGCTCAGCTCCAGATCCTTCTCGATACCTTTTTCAACATCCGCCGGCTTGTCACCACAGCAGTATGCGCCGGGCACTGTTTTCAAGACATCTACCACCGCCCTGTAGTTTCGGACGCGTTCGCCGACGGCCAGTTTATCGTGGCTCAATCCGGCGCCTTCAATATTGATGAACCGCAGCTTGTCGATGTCGATGATGTCGGGATCATCGCCCCCGAGGAGCAGGTCCCACACAATATCGCCGCTAAAAAGGTCGTCTAAAAGCGCCTCGAGCTCCTGAGTCAGCCCAAGTTCCTTCAAGTGGAGAAAGACTGTCGAAAGATCTGTAATCGATTCGGGACCAGCCTTGGTCTGGAGCACGACGTTGACATTTGTCGCCGCTAATTTCTTGTAGTCTTCCTCGTTCGTCACCCAGACCACGTTGTCAGGATGCTTCGGGTCACCGATGTGACACTTCCCGATATCGGGGAGATTGCACCAACGAAAAATGTTTGTCGTTTTTGACGTATCAAGTATTCCGCCCGCGCCCTTCAATTTCTTGCGCAGATCGTCGATCGCCTTCTTGTTCGGGTCGGGCTTGTCTTTGTCTTTCGGCTTAGGCTGGGTTTTGTCTATATCGGTCTTGAGATCGTCAACGTTGATCTTCTTCTTCGCGACCTGATCCAGATAAACATCTGTGTCGCTTGTTCGGTTATCGTGCAAGCCGATAACGGGCAGGGTAAACGAGTTAGAGCAGTCCTTTACCGTAAGAAAGAACTGCGTCTGAGCATATTTTAGTGTTTTCTTACTGTCCGTACTCGCGGCGTCCGCCTTTAGCCGATCCCTACACGCGGTCTCATCGGTCATGCACTCCCTGACGACGTCTTCGGGAAACAGTTCGTTGGGATCTCGCTGGCCAACATTTGGGATGTCGATCGCCCGACTCTTCGAATCAGGCATAACGAGTGCGAGGTTGTATGAACAATTTGCGTGGAGGAGTTTGGCGATCACACGGGCTCCTCGTTCATCGGCGTGAATCGCGACCAGGCATGCACAAGGTTCACCGTTGATCGACGGCAGCAAGTCGAGCGATGGCGAGCTCGAGGCTGGTCCAGCTTTGATCTTTGGCGGAGCTGGTTTTTCTTTAGGTAGTCTCCGGATCGTTTCATGCGGTTGGGTCCCTGTCGAATTCTGTATCACGTGCGCCAATTCATGCGCCAGCAACTGACGCCCGCTTTCACTCTGAGAATACTCGCCATCGCCCAAAACGATGTCATTGCCGATGGTATAAGCGCGGGCATCGATCCTACTTGCCGACTCCCCGGCCCACGAATCTGTATGGATCCGGACACCGCCGAGGTCGTAACCAAAACGCGGCTCGAAAAAGTTGCGGGTTTTAAGGTCCAAGGGCCGACCGCCTGACTTAATAGCGCTGCGAACGTGGTCCATGCTTTGCGAAGACACGCCGGCACTCGACGGCAATGGTTTTCTCAGGATCGTTTCCAACTGACATGAAGGACATCCGCCGCCACATGAACAGGAAGACTTGCGCAATACAACAGGCGTTCCAGTTAGAGAGGGCGTGGGGCCGTCGTCGCCGCTCTGAGTCTCAGCAGACACGTCTGACGTCCGCCGAGCGGCTTGCAAGTCCTCTGCGCGTTTTCCAAGAACTGCGTGCATGCCCGGGTTCTTAAGAATCGTTCCGGTTCAAGGGGCGTCTGTTTTTGTGACGGTGCCAGTAGTAATACTGACGGCGGTACCATCGGCCCGAGTATGCGTTCCGGCAACATAATTACGAGTGATAAGGAATCGGCCCGTCGTTGCATGCGTTCGATCGCATGTATAGACCTGTTCGCAGACTACAGAACATGAACTGACACCGCTGCCATCTAATAAACTGTCCGTACTTCTGGTGCGGTGTAAATCAACGAATGCCGTTGGCCCATCGTTTACCATGCTGCGCGTTGGTCCATCACCGGAAGAGCCGTAGCGGTTAATATCCAGACACTTGTTCCCCGTACAGGGTTCGACCGCGGTACCGCCCCTCGTATAAACCGGCGCCGGACAGTTATTGGAAATCGTCGTTAGCCTTTCTTTCATGCAATGACCGGTATGGTCGGGACCGGGACCCACATTCATTTGCGAGGCCACTCCAAGATACGTCCGGTAATTATCTTTATCGGTGGTGGATAAATTGCTGTGATTGAAAGGCGCGAGCGTGCCGATGCTGACCGATGTTGGACACGGCGTCACCGGTGTCGGAGTAGGAGTTGGCGTAGGCGTCGGAGTCGGAGTCGGAGTCGGTGTCGGAGTCGGCGTTGGAGTCGGAGTCGGAGTACCTCCACCGGTAATCCAGTCGGCGTACCCGCGCGAATATTGGGTTCCGGGAGGTGCATCCGGTCCAGCGTATTGTTCCACAAGTTCCTCGTGCAGACATTCCGTTCCCACGCAGCTGTTTGGATACCTTTGAAGTTGTGGAGACAAACCGTGCCCCTGCTGCATTACATGTGTGAGCTCATGGGCCAACAATCTTTTTCCTGATTCGGTGCCAGGCTGGTATTGGTCGCGGGCAAATACGATATTGTTTCCATGGGTATAGGCAACGGCATTTACTTTATTAGCGGATTCATTCGCACGCGAGTCCGTGTGCAGCCTTACATTTGAAAAGTCATGACCAAATCTTGATTCAAAGAATTGTTTTTCTTTGCCGCTCAACGTTTCGCCACCCGAAAGGGACGCAAGATAAATGTCCGTCGAAGTCGAGCCAGAGGTTGATAACGATTCTTGAGAAGCGTCGTGGTTTCGCTGAATTTGCCGGTCGATCCGATCGCCTTCCAATTGCTGCGGAACACTTCGAATCGGAGTGCTCTGAGGATTGAAATGGTTATACAGCTTGACGAAATCGACCAGCACCATGAACCGAATATCCTGTTGACCAGGATACAAGTCAGGCAAACCGGGAACTTGCTGCATTATCCTGGAACCTTCGCCTGTGTGCGGATCTCGATGTAAAAGCGGATAGGGATCAACGCCCTGACGGAAACCACCCGAGAACATCAGACCATCGTCGAAGAGACCCAAATTAATATTCAACGATGAAAAACCTATGGGCAGGGTACCGGTTGGTGCGTCGGTATTCAGACGTCCGGCGGCCTCAGCTGACAAGGTGGAGATTGGAGAATTTTCATCCAGGCTCTCGATAATGCCGGACACGTCTAAACCAACATCGAATTCGAATCGGGTTTGCTCAGGGTCGAGGATCCTGTACGTAAAGGTCTTTAACGGAAATTGCGGAACAAGGGCGCCCGGCAACATACCGAGATTGAAATCGTTAAGATGTCTGCGCATTGCAGGGTTCAACATCGCGAGCGTCCAGATGCCCACATAATTAGCGCCCAGGAACAGTGGCACACCGACGCTCAGCGGTGTGGGGAGTGCACGGAACCTGTTACCAAGATCCTCCGTTAGTTCGGAAAACGCGGGATTATTTTCACTCAGGTTTTCAGCAACGGTCGACAGACCTTCGCCGATCGGATCCGGCTCTTCTGCGGTTGCCGGAGTTTCACCTTCAGGCTGCCTTTGAATTTGCGATTCCGATATATGCGAATTGAAATGGACAGGCTTCTCATTCGCAAGCGGCATGCGCATCACGCGATCGGCGATCGCGTCCGCTTCGATTTCCGCAGCATCGTTCGGCCACGAGATCTTCAGACTGTCCGCACCGGACTGACACTTCGGACACCCGCCACCGCATGCGCACGCAGCTTTGCGAAAGACCGTGGCCGAAGAGACTGTGGTTACCGGAGCGTGTTGTTCGGTTTTAGGCTCGACGGTGCTGCGGGCGGTCTTCGTCCTCGAAGTGTGTTCCTTGGCTGTTGACGCGAATAT
>JAICQI010000478.1 GCA_025937955.1 Pyrinomonadaceae bacterium | reverse complement strand
GCGTGTTTCGACTGGCTGAAGGCAAGTATTACCGGTTTTGCTACGCTGATCGGACAGAGTTTGTCGTCGATGCGGATGGTAGTGAAATCTGGGCGGAGTGGTGTGCGCCACTGACGCTGGAAGACACCGCCACGTATCTGCTTGGTCCAGTGATGGGGTTTGTGATGTTGCTGCGTGGTGTTGTTTGTTTACACGCGAGCGCGGTTGCGATTGGGAACGAGGCGATTGCGCTCGTTGGAGCAGCAGGATCGGGGAAGTCGACCACGGCAGCAGCGTTTGCTGAACGCGGATACAGCGTTCTCGCGGAGGATGTGGTGACGCTTGACGATCTTGTCGATCGCTTTTTGGTGCGACCGGGTTATCCGTGCATTCGGTTGTGGCCGGCTGCGGTCAAAGCGCTTTACGGATCAGAGACGCGCCTACCGAAGCTCACTCCAAACTGGGACAAGTGTTACCTCGATCTGACGGAGCAGTTTCAGCGAGAGCCGTTGCCGCTGGCTGCAATCTATCAGCTTGGCGAGCGTCGCCACGATGCATGCGCGCCGTTTGTCGAAACGTTGGATCGTGTTGAAGGGTTGATGTCGTTGATAGCGAATACGTACGCCACGAAGCTGATGGACAAAGAGATGCGCGCACGCGAGTTTGAATTGCTGACGCGCGTCATGAATCACGTTCCCGTGCGCCGCGTAACTCCGCATGCGGATGCTGGGCGTATTCACGAACTATGTGACACCATTCTCAATGACTTTGACCCCAGAATCTAGATTACGGGGCTAAATCTAATGTATAGCCTTTACTTTTATGGGCAGATGATTGCCGATGCACAGCGTATGGAGGCGTATGCAGCGGCGTTGCGCGCTACGGTGAAGCCGGATTCGGTGGTGATGGATCTGGGTTGCGGGCCGGGCGTGTTTGCAGTACTCGCTTGCAAGCTTGGCGCGCGACGCGTCTACGCTGTGGAACCGGAAAATGTGATCGGTCTGGCACGCGAGATTGCTGCTGCCAATGGTTGCGCGGAACGGATCGAATTCTTCGATAAGTTGTCGACCGAGATCACGCTTCCCGAGCCTGCCAGCATAATCATATCCGACCTCCGCGGCGTGCTGCCATGGTTTGAACAACACATTCCCTCGATCATCGACGCGCGCACGCGGTTGCTGGCTCGTGGCGGCGTGCTCATTCCACGGCGCGATATTCTGTGGGCCGCGCTTGTAGAAGCACCGGTGCAATACGCAGAGATTGTTGGTCCGTGGAAGGAGAATAACTTTGGGCTTGACCTGTCAGCGGGAGAATGTCTGACCACCAACAACTGGCGCAAGACACACATCGAGCCCGAACAGTTTTTAGCTGAGCCGGTTTGTTGGACGACGATCGATTACCACGAAGTGCAAAACCCTGACATTCACGCTCGTATGTCGTGGCGTGCAGCGCGCAAAGGCACCGCTCATGGCGTAGCGGTGTGGTTTGATTCAGAGCTGGTTGATGGCATTCGTCTCTCGAATCATCCAGCCGCGCCGAGGATGATCTATGGCGCCGGTCTGTTTCCTTTTACTAAGCCAGTCGAAGTGATGGAAGGCGAGCGCATAGAGTTTCGTCTCGCCGCGGATCTCGTTCAAGATGGTTACGTTTGGCGTTGGGACACTGACTTTCCGACAGCAAGTTTCAAACAGTCGACGTTTTACGGCGTGCCTCTTTCAGCGGCGCAGTTGCGCATGTCAGCTCAGTAAAGATGTCCAGCTCAGGCAAAATCCTCAGCTCGAAACTTCGCAAAGCGTTGGCGCAGCTGCCCTACCTGCCGCGGGCCCTGAAGCTCGTCTGGGAAGTCGCGCGGCCTTGGACGACCGCGTGGATCGTGCTGCTGATCGTGCAGGGACTCCTACCGGCGGCGATTGTTTACCTGACAAAGCTGGTCGTTGATGGCGTTGTTGCCAGGGATGTCCGGTACGTGTTGCTGCGGCTGTTGTTACTGGGCGGTGTACTTCTGCTGATGGAAGTAGTGCGCAATGGAATCAACTGGGTGCGCAAGGTGCAGGCGGAGCTATTGCAGGATCACATCACGTCGCTCATTCATGAAAAGTCAGTCAGCGCCGATCTCGCGTTCTACGAGCTCTCGGATTACTACGATCACCTGCACCGCGCGCGTGCAGAAGCGCGCTATCGTCCCGTGGCGCTGCTCGGCAATCTCGGCGCGTTATTACAAAACAGCATCACGTTAGTTGCGATGGGCGCGATCCTCATTCCGCTCGGACCATGGCTCGCGCTGGCGTTGCTGCTGAGCACCTTGCCGGCGTTTTATGTAGTGGTTCATTACGCGGTGGCGGAGTATCAGTGGCGACAGCGCACTACCACTGAGGATCGGCGCACGTGGTACTACGACTGGATCATGACCACCGCGGACGCAGCGGCTGAGATCAGGCTCTTCGGGCTCGGTAAGTACTTTCAATCAAACTATAAAGATCTACGACAACGATTACGCGGCGAACGTTTGCACTTGACGCGACAGCAGGGTCTCGCCGAGCTGGCAGCAAGTCTGATTGGGCTCTTGATCATGGGTGCGGCGCTGGGCTGGATGGTGTGGCGAGCGTTGCAGGGATTTGTAACTCTTGGCGAGCTCGCGCTGATCTATGTCGCCTTTAATCAAGGCCAGGGCCTGATGCGCACGTTGCTCGAGAACGCAGGACAGCTCTACGGCAACAGTTTGTTTCTCAGCAATCTGTTCGAGTTTCTCGCGCTTGAATCGAGAATTATTTGTAGGGGTGGCCCTCCGTGGCCACCCCAGCACGACGTTAAGGAAAGCATCGCCTTCAAATCCGTTTCGTTCAGTTATCCTGATTCCAGCGGAACAGCGCTCGACGACTTCACGATGACGATTCCGAAAGGAAAGATCGTGGCGATCGTCGGGCCGAACGGCGCGGGCAAGAGCACGCTGCTCAAGCTGCTCTGCCGTTTTTACGATCCGAACGAAGGAAAGATTGAGATTGATGGTCACGATCTGAGAGAGCTTGCAACTGACGATCTGCGACGCATGATCACCGTGCTATTTCAACAGCCGTTTCACTACAGCACGACGGTCCAGGAAAATATCCTGTACGGCGATCTAAATCTCAACGCTTCTGATGCGCAGGTTAACGAAGCTCTTAGGGCCGCGGGTGCCGCAGAGATCGTTGCGCGTCTGCCGCAAAAGGAAGAAACGTTATTAGGACGATGGTTCGCCGGTGGCACTGAGCTGAGCGTTGGCGAGTGGCAGCGGATTGCGCTCGCGCGTGCGTTTCTGAGACGCGCGCCGATTATTATTCTCGACGAGCCCACCAGCGCGCTCGACCCGTGGGCCGAAGCGGATTGGCTCGAACGGTTTCGTAAACTGGCAGTGGGCCGTACGTCGATCATCATCACGCACCGCTTCACCACCGCGATGCACGCGGATGTGATACACGTAATGAACCAGGGACGGATCGTGGAATCCGGTAGTCATCAAAGGTTGCTGGAACAGAATGGACTCTACGCCGAGTCGTGGTCCCGGCAGATGGCGTCAGGAGAGGATCGGGTCAGTACCGCAACGCGATAGCGTCGGGTCACTATCCGCAACACGAACCCGACGCTACCTTTTTGCGGTACTGACCCGATCCCCTAAGGCATAAATGAACCATAGTTGCCCTGAAAATCAGTTGATTCTTTGCTGCGCGCGGCGCGAGGTTGATGCGGAGTTGCGCAGTCTTTTAAAGAAGGAAATTAACTGGGAGTACCTGTTTGCTACTGCTCAGGCACATGGACTGCTGCCGCTGCTGCACCAACACCTCACGAGTGTCGCCGGCGATGTTGTTCCGGGTCATTTTCTGTCGCGCCTGAAACGCGAGTCGGTCGCGAATTCTCAGAACGTCCTGCATTTGATCGGAAAACAACTGCGCGTCTACAAGCTTTTGAAAGAGAACAGCATCCCCGTTGCCCTCTTTAAAGGACCACTGCTCGCGCAAATGGCTTACGGTGAGATCTCACTGCGCCAGGCCGGCGATATCGATCTGCTGATCGACCGCCAACATTTTGATCGCGCAAGAAGCTTGCTCGAATCGGTGGGCTACGAGATGTTCCCGAGGTTGACGGCGGCGCAGTTAGCTTCGCACCTGAGCAATCATTGCGAGATACAGTTCATGCGCGACGAGTGGTTCACGGTTGTGGATCTGCACTGGGAGCTCGCGCCGCGCAGCTTCGTCTTTAAAGTTAAAGCCGAGGAAGTACTGTCGCGGCTGCAATCCGTATCGCTTGCAGGAACAATGGTCGAGACTTTCAGCGACGAAGATCTCGTACTCTATCAGGCGATGCATGGCGCAAAGCATCTCTGGCGTCGCCTGGAATGGATCTCATCGCTGGCCGAATCAATACGCTCGAGTCCCGCGATGAATTGGGACACAGTTGTAGAGCGCGCGGCAAGCGCGCGTGCGACACGCATGCTCGGGCTCGGTTTGCGATTGGTCGAAGAGTTTTCGAATGTCCGTCTTCCGGCTGACGTGCTTGCCGCAGTCGATGGCGATCGCGCGATGCAGCAAATGGCCCGTTCGATTCGCGCACAACTCTTTACCAACTTCGGCGCGGCTGACTCGACCGAAACCAATCTCTACAACCTGCGCGTCATGGACCGCAAACGCGACGCACTGATCTCTGCGTTGCGCGCGATCTTCGTTCCAACGCTCCCCGACTGGCAGGCACTCGCACTACCGGCGCCTCTACATTCGCTCTACTACGCATACCGACCTTTGCGCCTCTCGAAGAGCTACTGGCGCAGACTCCTGTCTTCAGGGGAGCGCGATGTTTAAGCCGCCGTTGAAGTGGGCCGGTGGTAAACGCTGGCTCGTCTCACAGCTCAAGCCGCTCTGGGAAGAAAACACAAACCATCGATACGTCGAACCGTTTTGTGGCGGCCTTGGAGTAACTATTGGGTTGCAACCGCGAAGGGCGTTGCTGAACGACGTCAATCCGCACCTCATAAACTTCTATCGTCACGTGCAGAATGGTTTGCGGATGAGCCTGCCGATGCGCAATGAGGAGAATCTCTTTTATCGTCATCGCGAGCGCTTCAATCAACTGATTCGCCAGGGCGAGGCGCACACCGAGGAAGGTGCACAGTTGT
>JAICQI010000869.1 GCA_025937955.1 Pyrinomonadaceae bacterium | reverse complement strand
TCTTTGGGCACAAACACTACTCCCCGGCGGGGCGGTCACGGAGTGCCGCCCCTACAGTTACTGTAAAAGAATTGATAACCTCTGAGGTCTATGGAGCTTCCGTTAACACCGTTGGAATTTGCGCGCCGCACTCGCAAGTTGTATCCGGAACGCGAGGCAGTAGTGGATGGCGATTTACGCCTGACTTATGCGGAGTTTTTCGAGCGCTGCGATCGCTGGTCTATGGCTTTGCGATCGCTCGGAGTGAAGCAAGGCGATCGCGTTGCCTACATCGCCCCTAACACTCATGCAATGCTCGAGTCGTTTTACGCGGTCCCGCAGATTGGCGCCGTTCTCGTACCCCTAAATTACCGCCTCATTGCCGACGATTTCGCCTATCTCATCAACCATAGCGGCGCGCGTGTAGTTTGCGCACACTCCGATTATCTCGATGCGGTCGAAAGCATACGTACCCAACTTCCAAACGTCACGTCGTTTGTTGCCCTTGAAGGCACGAAGACCGGCTGGCTTGATTATGAAACGTTGCTCAAAGACGTGGACAACGCTTTCGAACCGGCAGCAATCGACGAAACCGATCTTCTGACCATTAACTACACGAGCGGCACGACATCAAAACCGAAAGGCGTGATGATCACCCACCGCAACGCGTACATAAACGTTGTCGGCACACTCATTCACCATCCGATGACGATTGCCGATCGCTACCTCTGGACGCTGCCCATGTTTCACGCGAATGGCTGGACGTTCGTTTGGACCGTTACAGCCGCCGGGGGCAAACACATCTGCCTGCGAAAGGTCGAGCCCGTCGCTGTTTTCGAGAAGATCAAACAGGAATCGGTCACGATGTTCTGCGCCGCGCCCACTGTGTTGATTAGCATCGCGAATGGACCAGAGGAACTAAGACGCGAAGTGCGGCGTGGCGTGCGAATCGTAACCGCGGGCGCGCCACCGGCAGCTGCAACCATCGAGCGTATGGAAGGCGAGCTGGGATGGGAAATTACTCACGCATACGGACTTACGGAGACGTCGCCGTTTATTACGATCTGCGAGTCGAGACCTGAATACGCAGAGCTTTCCTGCGCGGAACGGTCGGTAATCAAGGCGTGCCAGGGAGTTGAGCTGCTGACGTCAGGTGAGCTTCGCGTCGTCGATGAAGAGGGAAGAGAAGTGCCGCATGATGGATGCTCGATGGGTGAGATCGTCGTGCGTGGAAATGCAGTGATGAAAGGTTATTACAACGATCCGGAAGCGACGTCGCGAGTCATAAGAGATGGGTGGTTTCATACAGGCGATGCGGCAGTGGTCCACGAGAGCGGATATGTCGAGATTCGCGACCGCTTGAAAGATGTGATCATCAGTGGCGGCGAGAACATTTCTTCGGTTGAGGTCGAAGGAGTTTTGCTGCGGCATCCGGCGGTCCAGGAGGTTGCAATTGTGGGACTGCCGCATGAGCGTTGGGGTGAGGCACCGCACGCGTTCGTTGTGCTGAGGTCAGGCGCTCAAGCGAGTGAAGATGAATTGCAAGAATTTGCGCGTAACAAACTCGCGCACTTCAAAGCGCCACACGGAGTTACATTTCTATCTGAGTTACCCAAGACAGCCACAGGCAAAGTGCAGAAATATGTACTCCGCGGCGGAGCAGCAATAGCAAAACAGTAGTTTTTAGCCGCAGGTGCGGATGAACGCAGATCGGTGTTCATCTGCGTAAATCTCCGGCCAATTTCCGGGGTGGGTTAGGGCAGTTTCAAGAGGTCCACAAAATGTTTTTGACAGTTTTCGCCATTTCGTTAAACTCTACACTTTGTGTTTTTCCAATGGCATAAACGTTGACTCCTAACCCCAAAAGAGGACTGACAGAATGAGTACTACTCCTCGAGACGTAAATACCGGAACCAGTGCACCACCATTTCGCATCGCTCCACAGTTACACCAAATCCTTTACCAACGACCCGGCCGAGAAAAGCTCGAACCCAAACCCGAGGAAGTTCTACCTGAGCCACCTTACCCGCAGCGCCCCAACGCAAAGGAGATGACTCACAAGGAGTACCTGAAGTTGAACGGCGTGCGCATGTGGAAGACCTGGGGCGCGCCCTACTTCAGATCACGTTATCCCACGCATCGCAAGGAACTGCGACCGATCATTCCTTACCTGTTCACCGACTGGAAGTGCAATCTCGATTGCCACTACTGCTGGTCATACGACAACAAGGTAAAGGGAATGACCGAGGACGTTGCGAAACGTTCCATTGATTGGTTGCACTCGATTGGCTCTCGCGTGTTGGCCCTCATGGGTGGCGAGCCTTTGTTGCGGCCGAGTTTTATTCACAAGATCGTCTACTACAGTGCTCAGAAAGACATCTTTGTTTATCTGCCGACCAATGGGCGCCTGATGAAACCAGACGTGATCGATCGTCTCGGCGATGCGGGCCTGGCAACGGTTAATCTCGCCGTTGATTCGGTGAAAGACCGGAAGTCTTTGCCGAAAGCTCTCGAGCCGATTCGACCTTACTTCGATTACCTGATCAAGAAACAAAAGGTCTACGGCTACACCGTAATGTTCAATATCAACATCTGCC
>JAICQI010000394.1 GCA_025937955.1 Pyrinomonadaceae bacterium | reverse complement strand
CTTTGTATATACCCTTTCAGTAAGCGGGGGTTGCCCCCCCTCTGCCCACCTGCGGGGGAATGCCCCTCTTCCTGACTTGTTCTCTCCAAGGAGGTGCTTTACTTTGCGGTACGCTCGAGAACGAGATCGAAAACACCAGTCTGAAAAACCTTGCCATTAACATTCCGCTCTTCAACAGCGATCGCATTCTCCGCTCGATACATCGGATCATTCTTCTTCGCATCGCCTTGAAAATGAATCTCCGTGACCAGCGGCTGATACCCGGGACAGACCGCCACCAGATGAAAATGCGCGCAGCGCCAGAACTCAGGGGCGCCCGTGGGATTCGGCCGGTACGGAATCGGCCGAATGCCTTCGACTTCGTATTGACCAGTCTCAGACGAAACCAATCTCCCGCGATTGCGAAAGTCAGTAACGCCGTCGGAATACTTCTCCTGCATGTCCACGTGCCAGAAGTCCAATACTACTCCCGGCAGCGGCCGCTTCGTGTCGTAAGCCCAGACTCGACCGGAAAGCACAAACGTAGTCCCCGGCTCGCCGGGCAAACTGAGCTTGCCTCTGAACGGTGCGCCGGTCCGGTAGAACGGGCCATAAGGCTGTGGCGTTATCTTACGCAGCTCACCCTTTGGAGTGATTTCCTGTTGCGGCGCTCCCATTTGAATCAGGATCTGGTCCGCGTTGTCGCGGCTGATTGGCTGAGTTGGCTGCGCGTCACAGCGCAGGATCAGTCCTGAGACGCCAAGAGTAGCCAGTCCGACAGTGCTGTGCTGGAGAAATGTTCGTCGCTTTAAATCAACCATGTATTTTCACCTTTAGGCGGAATGAAGGTACTGATGAGAAAACACCGTTGGGGATAGATTTGTGTTGCAGATGTGATGAATCGGCCCAGGCTGGTGACAAACGGGTAGCGGTCGTTATTGTTTTGGATTAAAAGAAATTTCGCGCCAGCATACCTCGCGCGATATCCGACTGGAATCTTCTCGTATCAGACGGGATGCTTCGCGCAGTTTACGCGACCGTTTGCGCAGGCTTTCAGCCTTGGTGGTAAGCTCAAGACAGCGCTCAATGGCTTCCCAGTTTTTGGAATCATCGCGCCCGGGGCCGTTAAGCTTTGACTCTGATGGTTCCAGCATGCTTCTTCGTGGTTTGCCGTATTTTAATATTTGCCCCCCCCTTGCGTGCAAGTGAAATGCTGAGGTTTACTTTGTTATAAAGCTCTACCTAAATTACCCCGTTGAACCATATCAATGGCAAAAGCCAAACGAATCAAAGGCATTAAATGTAAATCTGTCGCTTCCGCAGGGATAAAGCTGGTGCTCGTGACCAGATTCGAAGAGTTGTACGGTTTTCACGAGACGGCACTGGATTGGAGCGACCCTGAAGGCGTTCACTCGATGCGCGTTGCGTCGCGCCGGCTGCGGAGTGCATTGCGCGACTTCACGCCGTACCTGCGCAAACGAGCTCTGAGTGGCGCCCTGAAAGAGTTGAAGGACATTGCCGACGCGCTCGGGGAAGTACGTGATCAGGACGTCGCCATCATGGCGCTGGAGAAGATCGTGCACCATGCGCCCGCGGATTTATCGCCCGCGCTCCAGCAATTCATCGGTGCGAAGCGGGAAGTTCGCGACCGCGCACGTGAAGAATTGAAGGCGACTCTCGAGCAGACCGAGTTGAAGCAATTGCAGTCGGCTTTCAATGCGAGCGTGGATGAGGCGACCGCCACGCGTGACCACACGAAACCGCAAATCACGTATCAGGAAATGTCCCGAGTCGTGATTCTGGGACGGCTGAAAGAGTTGGAAAAACTGAGCGTCGGTTTGTTCCAGCCGTTTGAGATCGAGACCCTGCACGACATGCGCATTGCCGCCAAGCGCTTGCGTTATGCGATCGAGCTTTTTCAACAGTGCTGGAGACGCTCCATCGCAGGTTATGCCAAACGCACTGCGCGACTTCAGACGGCGCTCGGAGACGTTCACGATTGCGATGTTTGGATGGAGAGCGTGGGGAAAGAGATTCTCAGCGCGAGAAAGCAGAAGCAACCCGAACGCGTAGCCGCGATGATGTGGCTGCTAAGTTATCTGGTTAAGCTTCGCACGAAGCACTTGCGCGATGCTTTGGCACGCTGGTGCGAATGGGAGAAACAAGACGTCAGCGGCAAGTTGCGCGAGATACTGGCGGTCGAGCGCGAGAAATCCGCAACGGTATAGGTCAACATAGTAAATAGGTCCTATAGGTCTTATAGGACCTATTGTTATCATTGAGGCATGGCTAATCCGATTCATATTCTGTTGCAGACCACCATTCCTCCGGTTGAAGACGATTGGAGCATTGAGCGGTTTTCGTTGTTACGCGATCATCTGGCTTCGATAAAGGACCACAACCAGTCGCCCGTTTACCACATCACGACGCGCAATCGCGAAGTCGACGCTGAAGGCAACGACGTAGTTCTGAGCGTGCTAGACACAACTGATTTCGACGAGCTCTGGCTTTTCGCAGTGGATACGGGAAACGGGCTGACGAGTGCAGATTGCGAGGGCATCACACGTTTCCATCAGCGAGGCGGCGGCATTCTCACGACGCGCGATCATGAAGACTTAGGTTCATCGCTGTGTACGCTGGGCGGAGTCGGGCGAGCACACTTCTTTCACTCGCAGCATCAGGAACCGGATGAGTCGCGCCATGTGCGTGACGATGAAGAAAACAAACTGATCACCTGGCCGAATTATCATTCAGGTGCGAACGGCGATTATCAAAAGATCACGGCTGTCGATCCGGTACATGAACTATTCGAGAGTCCTGCCGGTGTGATCGAGTACTTTCCCGCGCACCCGCACGAGGGCAGCGTTGGCGTGCCCGAGGATGAAGAACACGCTCGCGTCGTCGCTACCGGCACCAGTCGGGTGAGCGGACGTGAGTTCAATCTGGTCGTCGCTTTTGAGCGTAGGCTGGATCGACACGGCAACCGCCTGGGACGAGCAGTCGGTGAGTCGAGTTTTCATCATTTTGTTGATTACAACTGGGACACGTCAAAAGGCTGCCCCAGCTTTCTTGTCGAACCTCCGGGCAACGAAATCAAGCGCGACCCCTCACGCCTCTCAGACATCAAAACCTACATCACCAACGCCGCACGCTGGTTAGCACCGTAATTCCCGAATCGCGGTAACAAATCGCCCGTCTACTCTCATACTAATTAGACGGTTTTTCTCGTAGTAAAGGAGAAATCTCATGCCCTGGAGCAAGATTGGTGGCCCGGCGCACAGCCTGGCGATCTTCGCAAACCGCCTCGCCGCATTGACCCCGGACAAACAGGCTGTCTTCATGCGCGATCCTTCTTCAGGTCAGTGGAAGCAGATTGGTGGCCCCGCCGCCTCAATCGTTGGCGGCGGCTGGGACCTCTATGCAACCGCTCCGGGTTCCGGAGACCTGTGGCGCTACGACGGCAGCACATGGATCAAGATCGGCGGACCGGGTGCTCAATTCGTCGGTATATGCAATTCGGTCTACGCGCTTACTCCCGATCGCTCAGAACTCTATCGGTTCGATCGCTACTCTGGCGCATGGACACAGATCGGTGGACCAGCCGACGCCATCATCCGCGGTGGCTCGAAGGTTTATGCCTCCGCCCCATCGAAATCAGCGATCTGGGAATATTCACGTTACCTCAACAAGTGGACGCAAATCGGTGGTGCCGGTTCGATGTGGGTTGGAGTCGGTGGCACTATTTATGGTCTAACACCCGACAAGAGTGCTGTCTTTAAATACAACGGAACGCCCGGGAACTGGACCAAGGTAGGTGGGCCTGCCGCGAGTCTCATTGGAGGTGGATCCTTCCTCTACGCTACTTCGCCTGGCAGTGGCGA
Source organism: Pyrinomonadaceae bacterium (assembly GCA_025937955.1). GTDB lineage: Bacteria > Acidobacteriota > Blastocatellia > Pyrinomonadales > Pyrinomonadaceae > PSRF01. The sequence continues at coordinate 2,125 of JAICQI010000394.1, read as the reverse complement.
TCTCTGGCGGTATAGTGGAAAGGGCGAGCAATGGGACAAAGTGGGTACTCCGGGAACCGGATTCGTCGCCGTCGGACACTCCATCTACGGCATGACCACGGACAAGAGTGAGGTCTACGAATTCAACGACGATAATGCGGAGAGTAAACGACTTCGTAACCTGCTGTACAAGTGTTACGACAAGTCTGACTTCGGTAATCGGGTTACTCGTGGTTTCGTAGTCAAGGAGCTGGGCGGCGATGTAATTGCCGAGCATTGCTCCGATGTGTGTTTCCAGCCGCTCAGCACCCTCAAACTACTGCCTTATCTTCACACGTTGATCGAAGTCGACAAAGGAAACGCGACGTTGTCCGGTACGAAGGTCTCGTGGACGCATCCGACCAGTGGAACCGCCGCTGAAAAGTCGGACACGACGTGCCTTGCTTCGGGAAGCGCGGGCACCCAGTCCGGCTCAGCAAAACTCGCCGACGCGTTGCCCACGATGATGTGGGAATCACACAATCGCACGCTCGACTCCGTACTCAATAAGTATGGACCATCCAATATCACCGCGCGGGCCCAGGAACTGGGCCTGAAGCAGACCGAGATGTACTTCGGCTGCCCGCAGCCAAACGGTCCGCAGCAACCCTGGGCAAACAACATCTCAACGCTCATTGACGTCGCCCGAATCTTTGAGGGCGTTGAGGATCTCAAGTTCGTTACGGCCAGTTCGACACGCAAGGCGTTTCGAGACAACATGATCACCCTCGATGCTGCGCCCGGAACTTCTTATACCAGTCCGATCACGGGCAGAACCACTGGACCGCTGACTAATGAGTTACTGCGTCCGCTTGTTGAGCGGGAGGCAGGCGCGGCCAAGCAGGGGATCGTCTCTGAGTTTATGAAGCACGTCGTGTATCGTGGCAAGGGAGGCAGCGGTGGCCCAAGCGGTATTGAAGTGGGTTTCTCAGATTTCCTGCAGGTGAATCTGCCGTTTAAGCAGAACGGGAAGATCGTCATCAAAAAGTTCGTAGTCGGTTGGTACCTGTGCCAGATGAGAAGCGCGTCAGACTCGGTAACCAAACCCGAGGATCAGGCACGTGAGACTTTCAGGCTCGAGATTCACGCGGAACCGATTCGGCTGGCGCTGAAAACCTGGTGACTCCGTTCTTGTTGGCCTTGGCAGATCGGTAGGCGACTAACGCTACTGGTAATCCCACTAGAAGGGCATGTCCGATGAGCTCCGTGAGAAGAATTGGCAGACGCGGCAGTGTTCCCCTTCCGGCTAGAGCTGAGAGCGGTGTGACGATGTACTTCATGCCAAAGTACGCCACCATTCCATAGATCAATCCACTAACAACTGGATGGCGGAGTAGAGCTGGCAATACAAGGGTTGCGAGATAGTAAACGGCGGCAATGCATGTCGCCACTACGAAATGAAGAAGGATGCCGAGTAAAAAAGTTCGTACTCCACCGGCGTACGATGTTGGTCTGCCAAGCACTCCAGCCGCCACTGTCTGAAAAATCCTTAGAAATGGAGTACCCAGGATCAAGCCATAAAAAGTGAAAGCAAATATCAGATCGAACAAACCAATGAGCAGACCACCCAAAGGTATGGTGTCGATGGCACGCGCCCGTGGGTTTGTCATAAGCCACTCCTTCGGGTCTTTGTGCGACCCCCGACTCGCAACGTCTCCATGGTTGAAGGTCTCTTTTTCCGCCACGACACACACCGCAAGTGCAGGGGTCACACAAAGGTCTTCAACTTCAGATTACTGGTCGCTTAGTCTGACTCCCGGTTTCTCGGATGTGAATCAATATGTGACGAGCATCGATTCGGCGTGACGTAAAGCGTCAGATCGAGGATGGCTGAAGATGCCACGGGCTGGTCCCCCGGGGCAAAGATGCCACGGGCTGGCCCCCGGGGAGGGTAAAGATGCCACGGGCCTGTCGTCCCCTGGGGTAAAGATGCCACGGGCTTGTCCCGTGGAGTCTCACGCTGGCTGCTACACGCTCCTTCCAACAGCGAGACTGGATGCCACGGGCTTGTCCCGTGGAGGGTTCACGTTCCAAGCTAACTAGCAGCGAACGTGAAAACTCCACGGGACAAGCCCGTGGCATCTCCAGAGTTGGGCTTAGGTTCTGT
>JAICQI010000072.1 GCA_025937955.1 Pyrinomonadaceae bacterium | reverse complement strand
TCTACGACGATCAGTTCAAGCTGGCGGTTTCCAGTCCGCAACTTACCAATCGCTCATGGACCATACCGCAACCACTTCCACGCGGAAAAGTCTACTCATGGCAAGTCAAAGCAATGAAAGACGGCCAGGAGATCACCTCACCACGCCCACCCGCGCCACAAGCGAAGTTCCGGGTTCTCGATCAGTCGAAAGCGAACGAGCTCGCGCGAGCAAAACGAGCTTATTCATCATCACACTTAACCCTCGGCGTGCTCTACGCAGACGCCGGTCTCCTCAAAGAAGCCGAACAGGAATTCCGTCTCCTCCTCCGCGCCAACCCCAACTCCCCCCTCGCCCGCACCCTCTTGCGCCAGGTGCAATCCTTAAAATGAGCACAGATTAACACGGATGAAAACACGGATCTTATTCGGTATTCATCTGCGTTAATCTGTGGCTGAACTCTAAACCTTGTTGCCGACCGAGCAGGCGTCAAGGTATGCTTCGTCACATGACGATTGCTGAAATAGAAAAACTCGCACTCACCTTACCTGAAAAGCAAAGAGCTACTCTAGCGGCAAATCTGCTCGACTCTTTACACGGCGTGTTAGCAGATGACGATGAGGGTATAGCAGAGGCTTTACGGCGCGATGCAGACCTACAGGCAAATCCCACTCAGGCTATTTCTCTGTCAGAACTCGATGAGCAGATAAAAAGCCGGCGGGGTTAATGCGCCTGGAGTTCCATAAGCAGATCCACTCAGACATCTTACGTATCATGGATTACTATGAGGATGGCAGGGCCGCAGCTCGCTAATGAGTTTTATGCGGAGCTTAAATTGTATTTCCAGAAGGCGGCGGATTCTCCTGAGTCGTATATTGTTCGGGAACGTGATCTGCGAAGAGTGAACCTCAACAGATTTCCCTACCATTTTTGGTTTCGAATAATCGAAGACCGTGTGCGCATCTTAGTCATTCGTCATCATAAGAGACGCCCTCTAACTAATCTTCGCAGACGATAAGTAATATTTTCACCGCCCGTCGCCGACGAGGATGAAGCCGCCCCAGTAGAAGGGATGGTTTGTTTCGGGGTTCTTTAATATTTTCAAGGCCGCTTGTCGCAGGGCTTCGGTTTTGGTTGATGTCGATTTGGGTGAAAGAAGGCTGCGGTGGAAGTTGACCATTAGGTCGCGGGTGCCCGCGGATTCAACTTTCCACTGACTCACAACAATCGACGGTACACCCGCGATGAACATGGCCCATGAGAAGCCAATCATGCCCTCGCCGGCGCCGACGCGCCCGCGCGCGGTCTCGCAGGCAGATAGCACCGCGAGGTCAGCTTGAAGATCGAGTTGCATCAGTTCCCATGCTTCCAACAACCCATCTTCGTTCGCGCCACCTTCCGCGAGCGCCAGGTGTGAATACAGCGGCGAAGCGTTGTTGAGTATTCCGTGGGTGGCGAAGTGAAGTATTTTAGCGCGGGTTGCTTCACTCTTGACGCGGTCCTCGCGAGCGTCGGCACCAATGAATACCTTGCTGCGCGAGACACCGTACAACCGCCCTAAAGCTTTGACTTCCTGTTCCGCCTCGGGCAGCGGCTCGAGCTTGCCATCACGCAGCGTCATGGCGCGTTTCAACGTCTCTGTGCCGAGCACCGGATTGCCCAGCGCGAGCAAACTTGCGGCGCTCGCATGCGCACTCTCGATCTTTCGACGTCGCGTCATTTCGCGCAACACCGTAAACGACGGCGTATAAGCAACCGCAGCATCTTCGATCACGAAGCGCTTCGATCCGTTGATAAGCGTTTGAAATGGCAAATCCCACAGCGTGTTGTCCGGAGCAATAACGAGATTGGTGCGCCCGGAAAGCTGACCAGCAGCCGGCTTGAGAAGTAGTTCGTAGAGTTTGGCTGCGGAGGCACGAAAGCCGAGGTCGCGTGAGGCCAGTTGTTGACGAAACGTTTCTGTCTGTTTCGCAAGCTCGTTTTTCTTCACCGGCAGTGTGTAAACGCGAACGTCTGCTTCAGTGCTGCCCTTCGTCACAACAAACAGATACGTCTTCTCATCGCCGACAACATACTCGAGCAACGCGCTCGAAGCGTCAGGCAACAACGACGCCAACTCTTCCGCTTTCACGCTCGGCGCCTCGCCGCGTTGAGCCTTTAGTTTCGGATGCGCAACGTGAAGCCGATTTTCAAAGTCTTCGTACTCCAGCCGTGCTTTTTCGACTTCCGCCTTCAGCTCAGCCACGCGAGTCGCATCTGGTTTGTTCCGGCGCACTTCATTCGTGTATTGCGAGTTAAGCAAAACCAAACGCTTCCGGAGTTGTGCCTCAGCCTGTTGCTCTTCTGTCGACCAGGACTTTCGCAAATTGGTGCGCCCTGTTTGTAGGACGTCGAGCAACACGCGGGCTTTTGACTGCTCAGCGAAGGTCAGCGCCTCAGCATAATTTCCTTGCGCAACGAGCACGTCGATCATTCCGAGCCACGGCGACAATTTTCTCTCGAGAAAGCTCTGCTGTTGTTGCTCACCGCCGGCGACTTCGCGACGCAGAGATTCGATAGTCGCAATCGCGGCCAGAAAGTTTTCTCCCGCTTCCGCGGGCCGGCCCAGGGCAACCAGCGCTCGGCCGACTCGATCCTGGGCAATCCACAGATCTTCCCGATTATCGGCGATTTTTACCGCACGGCGACCCACCTCGAGCACCTCAGGGTACTTCTTCTGCTCCTCATACAGTCGCCCGAGGTAATGCAACGACAGCAGCATGCCCGTGCGATCGCCGACCTGCTCGCGCATCTGAAAGGCCTTTTGCAGGTTCTCAAACGCCTTATCGTAGCGACCCTGCAAACGATACATGTCACCAATATTATTGAGACTGCGCGCTATCCCGGGCGTCGCCTTTAATGCTTCGTAACCCTGGAGCGCCTTTTGAAACCACTCGAGTGCCTGGTCGTGATGTCCCTGTAATTTAAAAATGACTCCGATGTTGTTCTGTAAGTTTGCTACTCCGAATTTATCGTCGACTTCTTCAAAGAGCACGAGAGCCCTGCGAGCGTAAGTCAGGGCCTGATCGAGGTCGCCCTGTCGTCTGTAAATGATGGCAACGTTTTGCAGCTTACCGGCGAGGGCCCGTCGATCCGCGTTGGGTCCCAGCTCTTCCGTGATCTTGATGCTCTTGTGGAGGTAATCCAGCGCTTCAGCGTGGCTGCCTTTATCGGTGAGATTACTAGCGATACTGGTCAGCACGATGCTGAGCATCTCTTTGTCGTTCATCTCTTCACTGAGCGCGCGTGCCTTCAGGAAAAACGACATGCCGGTTTCATAATCGCCGAGGAAAGTGTGCGTCTGGCCCAGACCATTAAAGATACGTGCAGTCAGCCGTTTGTCTCCAAGCGCCTGGCTGAGTACAAGACTCTTCTCGTAATGCTGCACCGCAAGCTGACGTTCTCGAGCATTTTCGTAAGCATCGCCCATTGCGGCCAGAGCACGCGCCTGCTGCTTCTTATCACCGGCTTCCTCAAATACAACGAGACTCTTTTGGAGATAGCTCAATGCGTTCTTCGGAGGGACGCGACGCGCGTAAATCGTACCGAGGTCACACATCGCAACGGCGAGTTGCATGCGATCACCCGTCTTTTCAGCAACCCTTACCGCCAGATGAGAGATTCTCAACGCCTCGTTGTCCTGGCCTCGTTGAACAAACGGATCGGCAAGGCCTTTCAAAGCGACGAGCAGTTCGCCGCTTTTCAAATCGCCCTTCCGAGTCAGCAGTTGATCCTGCTCCTGCTCGGATTTAACGCGCACCAGTGCGACAGCCAGATCTTTTACGTCTGACGGGTTAGGTTCTGTGACATTGGCTGATGATTGACCGAGCGTCGGAGTGATGAGGCTCAAACTCAAGATCAGTAAAGGAAGCGCCTTGCGGAACGCGTGCGACATGGACCGACCCTCCTTAGCTGTTACTGGCTCGTTTAGTAACGCGAAAAAAGTTCGCCGGGAGGGTCAGTAATATGGCTGAAAATTCAGCAACTTCTTCAATCGATGCGATTTCAACCAGCGGCGTTATTGCCAGGAAAAGGAGTTTTCATGTTTAGAAGAGTTGCAACATTTGTCTATGGCGTCTTGTCTTACCTGACGTTTTTCGGAACTTTCCTGTATGCGATCGGATTCATCGGCAATTTTATCGTCCCGAAGTCGATTGATTCGGGACGGACTGGACCGCTGGGCGAAGCTTTGTTGATCGATGCTGCCTTGCTAGCGCTGTTTGCGGTTCAACACAGCGTGATGGCGCGACCGTGGTTCAAGCGCGGCTGGACGCGGCTGGTGCCAAAACCCGCCGAACGTAGCACTTACGTGCTGCTGTCGTCGCTCGCACTACTGCTTTTGTTCTGGCAGTGGCGGCCGATCGGCGGCGCTGTTTGGAACATCGAGCAGCCCGGACTACGAATGGTTCTCTACGGGCTCTGCGGAACGGGCTGGCTGCTAGTGTTGAGCAGCACGTTCCTGATCAATCACTTCGATCTTTTCGGACTCAGGCAGGTTTTCCTGTTTCTGATCGGTCGCGAGTACACGGAAATAAAATTCCGCACGCCGATGTTTTACCGGCATATTCGTCACCCGCTTTATCTAGGCTGGCTCTTGGCATTCTGGTCCACACCGACGATGACCGTGGCTCATCTCGTCTTCGCCATCGCCACTACGGCGTACATCTTCGTCGCGATCCAGCTTGAAGAACGCGATTTGGTAAACGCCTACGGCGACGAATACAAACGTTACCAGCAAAGTGTCCCCATGATCGTCCCAGTCCGCGTAGGCAAAGAAATCGCGGGCTAAGTAAGCCACAAAAAAGCACAAAAGGCGCAAAAGCGATCTTGATCACTTTTGCGCCTTTTGCTTTTTTGTGGCTGATCTCTTTTTCAAAATTTTTTTTACGGGTTCGGTAATACGTCGCGAGCTTCAGCAACTTCATCTTTCGGTATTCAAAAACGTTCGAAGGAGAAAATAATGTACCGCACTAAAATCAATCACGTCATAAAGCTTCTTGTTCTCGTTACTCTCGTTACCATCGGGCTCCAATCCGCGCAGGCAACCACGCTCGACAATTCTAATGGACCAGTGTTGCCCGAGCAGTGCTCGAGCATTCGGGTCGAGGAAGGTCATAAGCTGGCGTTTCACGCCTACGCGCGTGGCGTCCAGGTTTACAAGTGGAACCTCGTCACGCAGAAGTGGGACCTGCTCGCGCCAGTCGCAAGTCTGTTCGCCGAGGAGAACTACTTCGGTGAAGTAGGAAGTCACTATGTTGGACCAGTCTGGGAAAGCAAGGGCGGCAGCAAAGTCGAGGGTCGCCGCGTGCTGGGCACAGGCTGCACTCCGGATCCTACTGCTATCGCCTGGTTACTGCTCTCCAAGTTCCGCACAGAAGGCAACGGCATCTTCAGTTCGATCACTTTCATTCAACGCGTCAACACAACCGGTGGTCTGGCTCCGATTGAGCCCGGTTTAGTCGACGGTGAGACGAAAGAGATCCCGTACACGGCGGAGTATTACTTCTACAAAGCAGAGAATCCGAACAGCAACTGAGCGGAGGAAACGAGAAAAAGGAAAACGAGGAAACCATGGAACTAAAACGGAAAAAACGCGGCAGGTTTTCGCTCGGCTTCATCCTGGTTGCTATTCTTCTGGCAATGCCGGCTGTGCTGAGCGCGCAAGAAAAAATTGTCTTCTCGTCAAATCGAGAGGGTGTCAACAATTCTGAAATCTATTTAATGAACACCGACGGAACGGACCAAAAGCGCTTGACCTTCAACACGGTATTTGATGGCGAGCCTTCGTTCAGCTCCGACGGGGGCAAGATCGTGTTTACTTCAACTCGCGATGGCAACGCCGAGATTTATGTCATGAACGCCGACGGCAGCAATCAGAAGCGTGTGACTAACAGTCTCGGCAACGACGCGCATCCATCGTTCAGTCCTGACGGGACAAAGATCACGTTCATCTCCAATCGGGAGGGTGGGCTCGAGATCTTCATCATGAACGCAGATGGCACCAATGTGGACCGTTTGACGGATCCTCCTTTCAGCAAGTTCAACCCGTCTTTCAGTCCTGACGGAACTCGCATCATGTTCTCAGCCATTGACGGTAATGACTCTGAAATTTGGTTGATGAACACGGATGGAACCAATCTCGTCAATCTTACTGACAACGATGCTGACGACAGGACGGCGAGCTTCAGTCCAAACGGCACAAAGATCGTTTACATGAAGGATGTAGATCCTGTGCAACACAACTTCGATGTGATGATCATGAACGCCGACGGCACTAACCCGGTAAATCTCACTCGACATTCAGGCACTGATTCCGATCCGTCGTTCAGTCCTGACGGAGGCACAGTCATCTTCATTTCCGCTCGCAGCGGGAACAGTGAAATTTGGGCGATGACTTCAGGCGGCACAGGCGAGATCAATTTGTCTAACAATGCGGCGACTGAGTTCGCAGGATCGTGGGGTACCGCGAACAGCGTGCCCGTTCTGAGTAACGTAACCGTTCCCTCTCCGATCAATGAGGGCGATACAGCCACTCTGGCGGGCGAGATTGTTGACGGCAATGCGGGTGATATTCTTACGCTGACTGTTGACTGGGGTGACGGTAATTCAGAGACTTTCGAAAAACCCGTTGGCCCCTTCGCGTTGACACACACGTATGTAGATGACCCACCGTTCAGTTCGCCGACGGAAGAGTACGTCATCACCTACTCCGTCAACGATCACCGTTTTGGCGTCGACAATGATTCGCAGAAGGTGATGGTTAACAACGTCAATCCGATAGTTTCGGATCTTGCGGTTACACCATCGCCGGTAACGCTCGGAAGTCAGATCACACTAACAGGTAACTACACCGACCCCGGATATCACGGCTCACCTTCAGACGAGCAACTGAGCGTGATCGTGAGTTGGGGCGATGGCCAAAGTAAAACTCTGACAACGACCGGTGCACCCGGTTCAATTCTCGAAACGCACCAGTATGCGACGGCGGGTAACTACACCATAACGGTGCAAGTGAATGACAACGATACCGGTATCACCCTTGCGACGATTCCTGTGGTCGTTTCACCTCCGCCGCCGCCGGCAGCGCCGAGTGATCTGCGCGTTGACTTCATTGCGGCGAACCGGATTCAGATCGTTTGGAATGACAATTCAAACAACGAAGACGGTTTCATCATCGAGAGTTGCGCTCAACGCGGGTGCAACAACTTTATTGAAATCGGACGAGTGTTTCCGGGCATCCGGCACTTTGTTCACGGCAACCTGTTCCCGAACACGCAGTATTATTATCGTGTGAAGGCATTCAATGCGGGTGGCACGTCTGCTCACACCGACGTAGTCTCCGCGAAAACGCTACGGAAGTAGTTACTCTTGAACTACAATCTGCAACTGTAGGGGTGGCCCCTCCGTGGTCGCCCCAGCGTACGAAGTCGGCGACTGGGGCGGCCACGGAGGGCCGCCCCTACAATTTAAGCTAGTGCCTGCAAACAAAATCGAACTCAAAGGCCTCTCGCCTGATCAGGTAGATCGACTCCTGCCTGAGGGACTTATCTCACTCTGCTGGCGCGGCAGTGTGGCCCATGGGATGTACGTGCCGAAGTCAGACCCAGACTCAATCGACGACAAAGACGTAATGGGAATCTACATCGGACCGCTCGAACACTATCTCGGGTTTGGTCGCAGAGATGTTTATGAACAGTGGGAGGGCGAGTGGGACTGCGTCTTTTACGAGCTGCGCAAGTTCATCGATCTTTTGCTCAACTGCAATCCTAACGTGCTCAGTCTGCTGTGGCTCAAGCCGAACGGCATCATCTATGAGAGTTCGCTCGGCGCGCGACTTCGCGAGCATCGCGATCTGTTCGTTACGAAGAAGGCATATCACTCTTTTTCGGGCTATGCGCACGCACAGTTCAAGAAAATGATTTCCTTCAACCAGGAAGCACAGGCATTGATGCAACAACTCGAGGAGCAACTTACGTCGTTTGGCATCGATCCTGAATCGAGCGACGCGGGCCACTCCCTGCGCACGCTCGACGGACAGCCTTTTGTTGGCGCCACGACCGAGATGATGGAGGTGGTGAAGCGCTACCGAGGCGAGCGACGCCGCTATTACAGCGGTGGATACATGGGCCAGAAGCGCCGCGAGTTGGTGCGCCGTGTTGGTTACGACGCGAAAAACGCTGCGCATCTGATTCGTTTGCTGCGCATGGGTATCGAGTTTTTGACGGAAGGCACTATGCACGTCGAGCGCGCTGACGCACCAGAGTTACTGGAGATTAAGCGCGGCGGGTGGTCGCTCGAGAAAGTGAAGGCAGAGGCCGAACGTTTGTTCCAACTCTCGCAGGAAGCGTACGTACGTTCTTCACTTCCACCGGAGCCAGATCGAGCTCAGGCGGAGCGCCTCTGCGTCACAATGATCTCCGACTATCACCACCTTGTCTGACCGGCTTATTTCCCGGTGCGCCTGCTGTACGCCCCGTATGCCAACTTCTTGCGGCTCATCTTATCTTTCAGTCGATCCGTTAACGACCCCGTAGTTTCCTGCAACGCGGCCAGTTCCTCCATCACTGCCGGCATAGAAGCAAAGCTTGCACACGCCACTCGAGTCGCGCTCACGGCGTTCACCAGAACATCCTGGGCTCCGGCGTAGTCGCCCTGGTCCATACGCTTCATCGCCTCGTTGCGCGCCCGCGCGTTCATCAAAAACTGCACCGCCTTGATTACCTCGTGATTCACCGCGCTGCTGTCCACTTCCGAGGCAAACTCAACTGTGTGTGCCTGCTTCAACACTTCCGCGTTCTTGGCATCCTGAGGCGTGAAACCAAGTCGCAGATCGAGTAAACGCATTTGCGTGCCGATTTCCTCTGCGCCAACTTTTAGCTGGACGACGATATCGAGCGGTGAGCCGGCCTGAAGGTTCGGCAAACGGTAACGTCCGGTTTCCGTCAAATCAAAATCGTTGAGCACGTCGACGATGCGAACGCCGTCGGCAGGAATCAACGACAACGAAACCGTGTGCGCAAACTGCGCGACCAGACCTTCGAGCTCAACCTGAAAAATCTGTTGCATGTCGTTCGGCTCGACCACATGCCATGCATTACCGCCGCCCGACTGGGCCATCGGCATCAGTAAGTCTTCGTTAAAGTCAGCGCCGATACCAATTGTCGAGGTGCTGACGCCGCGCTGGTAAAGACCCAATGCCTGCGTGACGATCTCGTCGGTATTGGTGATGCCGACATTCGCGAGACCGTCAGTGATGAGCACCACGCGATTGATGCCCTGATCGAGAATCCGTTCGCTGACAGTCAAGCCACCGCGCACCCAGGCTTCGTGCAACGCAGTCGAGCCACGCGCAGTGACGCGCGCTATCAGGTCCTTCATCGACTGTTTATTCGTGACCGGCTCGCTCGGGAAAAGCAAGTCGATACGATCGTCAAAGGTGACCACGCTGAGACGATCGCTCGGCAGCATCTGGTCGACACAGAACATCGCGGCTTCGCGCGCGCGGATCATCTTCTCGCCTTCCATTGAACCGGAACGATCGAGCACGAGGCTCAGATTTAGATCGGGACGGCCTTTCCAGTTGGGACGACTACTGGGATCAGGGTTCAGCGCCGGGGGTGTAATGCGAATCAACACATCCACAGTCTGCTCACGTCCGGCTTCCAGCTTCGCGTGCGTCGTGAAAAATTCTACCTTCGGGTATTCCATGATTTATCTCCTTCTATCCGCGTAATCTGCGTAGTCTGTGGATGGCTTTTTCGAGCAGACTTTTCGTTCGCGCGCTGGTTGGCGGCGCGTAGTCTGAGCGAATGTGCAATTCAAGCCCTGGTTCGATCTCGACTCTCTGCCAGGACTGCGACTGATCGGTTTGTGGTGGCGGAGCCGCCGCTGCTAGTTTTGGTGGTACGGCCTCTGGCACCGGAGTCGGCGCTAACAATGATTCGAGATAGCGTTTAGCTTCAGTCTCCCGGCTCTTCTTCCCCGTGCTTCCGATACCTAACAGCGTCTCGAGCTCCTGTTCACTCTTCCCCGCCACCAGTTCGCGTATCTTCCGGATCGGCAAGTGCTCAGCCTGCAGCTTCTTCACCGTCAGTAGCTGTAAAAGATTTACGTACCCGAATACCGACGCTGTTCCCTGCTTCTCCTCCGGCGTCTGAACCAGGCCCTCGGCCATGTAATACCGAATGGTCCTTTCATCCGGAACTCTCGTCACCGTCCCGCGCGCCTGCTCGAGTCCCATCTCCGCCAACACCTGCTCCCCCACCCTCGCAAACTCCGGCAACCCCACATACTTCCTTCCCCTCTCCTTCAACACCACATTCACCATGCCCGCAATATACTCTTGCCAGTATTTACTGTCAACAGCAAGTGCGGACTAATGAGATCTATTCGAGTAATGGTAATCTGAGGCTATGACTTCTCTCTTTTCACGCGAGAAACCAGTGATAGGTGTGATTCATGTCGGGGCGTTGCCTGGGACGCCGAGGGGTAACCGGAATGTCGCGGAATTGGTGCGAGGCGCACGGGAGGAGGCGAAGGTATACGGAGAGTGCAGGGTTGATGGGATAATTATTGAGAATATGCATGACGTGCCATATCTCAAGGGTGAGGTTGGGCCGGAGATTGTGGCGGCGATGACGGCGATCGGCATCGAGGTTAAGAGTGCGTGCGGGTTGCCGGTCGGACTTCAGATACTCGCGGGCGCGAACATCGAGGCGATGGCGGTGGCGCACGCGGCGGGCCTCGACTTCATACGCGCCGAAGGTTTCGCGTACGCGCACGTCGCGGATGAAGGGTTGATTCAGGCTTCAGCAGCGAAGCTGCTCAGATATCGGAAAATGATCGGCGCCGACCGTGTGCAGGTCTGGGCAGACGTGAAGAAGAAACACTCAGCGCACGCGATCACCGCGGATGTGAGCCTCGGACAAACGGCGGAGACAGTCGAGTTCATGGGTGCGGATTGCGTGATCGTCACTGGCAGCGTCACCGGCGAGGCGCCGAGAATTGCGGACGTGCAAGAGGCGAAGCAGCATTGTCACTTACCTGTGTTTCTTGGTTCCGGTATTAGCGACGGTAATATCGAGCAGTTTTACAACGAAGCCGACGGCTTCATTATCGGATCCGCGTTTAAAGTAGACGGCCTCTGGTCAAATACGATCGATCCGGCCCGAGTAAGCAGGTTCATGCAGGCGCGTGGCGCATCCAGTTGAGGTGAGTTTGATGCGCCTGCGGGGGTATAGATTGGTAGGCCGATGTGACGTTGCATGGATCTCCGGGCTAGGGAGGATTTGGGGACGCCCTTCCGATCACTCTTCACTATTAAATGAAAATGGAAGCAAAAACGTTTCTGGCCGTGTGGAAGCTTACGCGGCCTGGGCGGCGCCTTCCTTTTCCTGTGGCGCTTTCTCGCCTTTCTCTTTCGCGTCCGGCTCGCCCTTCTTGGCAGCGGCGTTTTCGATTTCAGAGTTCACTTCCCCGCCGATCAGGACGGCGGTGCCGGTGAAGTAGAGCCACAGCATCAGTATGATCACTGCGCCCAACGAGCCGTAGGTGGCGCTGTAGGAGTCGAAAAAGTTCAGATACACGCGGAATGCGATCGAGACCAACAGCCACAGCGCAACACCAATCGCAGCGCCGGGCGTCAGCCACGCCCATGATTGTTCGCGGAAGTCAGGCGCGAGGTAGTAGATCAAGGCGAAGGCCAAGATCATGCACCCAAGCACCACCGGCCATTGAATGATCTTCCACGCTATCGGGAAAACCGGACCGAGGCCGTAAGCACTGGCGAGCCCCTCGGCGATACGTCCACCAGCTACAATCAACACCAGCGCCAAAATGATCAGGACTGACAGCGCGATCGTCAAACCAATTGCTACCAGCCGCTGCTTCCACCATGAACGACTCTCCTTCAGATCATAAGCAGTATTGAGTGTCTGGGTGATTGCGGTCATGCCATTCGACGCTGCCCACAACGCAGCGAGAATTCCGAACGACAGCTTGCCGCCACTACTCGCAGCCGACACTTCCCGGATCGTGTTGTCCAGTAGTTGAAACGCGGACGGGGGCATGATGCGACCGAGATAATCAAAGAGCGCGTGGCGTGTACCGGTGCCGGAGCCCAGGACCATACCGATTATGGAAGTGAGGAAGATCAGAAACGGAAAGAGCGCCAGCAGAAAGTAGTACGACAACTCCGCAGCGCGCCCAAATACGTTGTCTTCCTGAATCTCGCTCCAAACTCGTTTGCCTAGTTCGCGCCAACCGAGACCACCAAGTTTCCAAAGTGATGCCATTTGAAACGCCCTCCCGGATATTTCGTTCTGCTTGCAAGTATGTAGCCATTAATAGCGCGTCACGGTTTTGTCACAAACTTGGAGTAGTTTCCGGTAAATCAATAATTCAAGGGTAGAAATGTCGATCCCGGCATCCGCCGTTCGACGTAATGTTGGAACTGCGATTTTTCTTAAGGACGTGTGAGCAATAAAATCGACCCGAAAATTAAAATAGAAAGGAAAGTTATGCAAAGTAAACCTACGCACGAACAAGCCCAGTTGCACTTGCAAGTTTATGATTTGAGACGCGAACCCCGGCTACGCCAGGCGCGCGACTGGTTTCAGCAGAATTACCGGGCTGAAACAGTCGAAGAAGCGATGGCCCTCGCGGGCCCTGGCACAGAGAACGGTACTAATTTCGGTATGGTGATTGGTTACTGGGAGCAAGCCTGCGCGCTCCTGAATTATGGTCTACTGCACGAGGACCTGTTTTTCGAGACTAGCGGAGAGTTTTTCTTCGTGTGGGAGCAACTGAAGGGCCTGGCACCCCAGTTTCGTGAGCAATTTAAAGATCCGACCATGCTCGCGAATCTCGAGAAGGTAGCGAAACGGTTTGAGGAATGGAAGGAGCAACGCGCTCCGGGGCATATTGCCGCAATGAGAGAGTGGATGAAGCAGGAACAAGAGCAAAAGAAGAGCGCCGCCGGCGCGTAGTTT
>JAICQI010000720.1 GCA_025937955.1 Pyrinomonadaceae bacterium | reverse complement strand
GTGAACGCCAGCACATAAATTGCCAGCACGACATTTTTCTTTCCTCTGAAATCGCTCAGCTTGTATTGCTTTCCGTCGGTTGCGCGAAGCGTGAAATCAGGAGCAGGGTCACCGACCTTGAGGTGTGTTTTGACTGGCGGTGGTTGCTGTGCCAGTCCCGCAACGCTAAAGACGGCAAGCAGCACAAGGCCTGTCAGAATTCTTGTGAACATGATTGGGTCCTTGTCTTTCAAGAAAGGGTAGATCTTGCGCGTTGAATTTATGCAACAAGGCGCAGAGAGTCAAGATTATTTCCCGACTCTACAATTCTCGTCTTGCAGTTGATTTGCCACTGGTCTGAGCCGCTGTGGAAGCGAATGTTCCCGTCAAGCCGCCGCCCGCGCGGTCGATTTTCCAGACAAATCGTCCGTTGGTTTTTCGCATCGCACCCTGTTCAGAAAAGGTCGCTTCAATCTTGTCGCCATCGATGACGCCCCTCAACTGAATGGGAGTTCTGCCGCTCGCAGGTAAGCTGCGTCCATTTTCAGAAACCTTGTGACCCTGGGCAGTGAATGTTCGTCCCGTTTGATTAATCGATAAAGCAAAACCAATTTGCAGGTTCTGAAAAGATTTATACGCGCTGGTTTGGACAATGTTAACGACGTTCCATTTGCCGGTTAAATCCTGAGCGGTAGAAGCCGTTTTCGCTTCTAACGGCGCTGGCGTAGGAGTAGGAGGAATGGTTTTCTCCGATACAGTTTCCTTCGCAGGAGCAGGAGGAGTTGTTTTCTCCTCTACCGTTGTCTTCGCAGGAGCAGTGGGTGAGGCTGATTCGATGTTAGTAGCCACTGGCGCCGGTGAGCTCAGCTCGCGATAACGAGAGCGGAGAAACACGGCGGCTGATGCGAGACCGACAACCAACACAGTTATGGCGAACGCTATTAAATAAGGCGCTCTGGATCGAGCTCGATACGACGGCGCGGGCGTTGCGATCGGCGCGGCTGTTACATCACTTTTGATAATAGTGACTTCGTCCACTTCGTTGGCGATTACCGGCGCTACGAAGTCTTTCTCATCAGCGGTCTCGATCCCGAAGAACTGTCTAAGCACGTGCCGCTCACTCGGCTTTATCGAACTAAACGTTGGTACAGCAGCTGATGGATCGAAGTGAAAACGAGCGGCAGGCATAGAAGCAACTGCGTTGATCGCCTGAAACCCGGTCAGATGTCCCATCCGAGCATCGACAAGCTTCCCACTCTTAAATAAGAGCTCGCCTTCGGTCGTACCAGCGACAATGTCGAGCCTGCCGCTCTCACCTTGCGCAGAGAGAGTGTTAATGACTTCTAAAATTTCTGTGTTCGGCATCATTATCCCGCGCTTCGCCAGGAAGCTGAAATTGCGTTGATGTTGAGGGGGGCGGCAGTTTTGGGAAGAGGTAAGCAGTCTAGTCGCGGAGTCGAAGAGAGTCAAACGAGGATAACTGACCTGCGTGTTGAAACGTTCAGATGCTAGTCATAATCGCCATCCTTGAGATTGCAAGGATAGCCTTAGACTCGTCGCTTCCATTCTCGGTCGCGCCTCGCAGCGTGTATAACCGCTGCAACTATAACTAACTTCTCCCTCTGGGCTACTTCATAAATCACTCTGTAGGGAAAGCTTTTTGGATAACGCCACCGAATGTTCTTGTGAGGATGACGACGGCAATGTAGTAAAGGATTTATCGTGAGCTCATCGAGTACGGCCAGGAATTCTTCGACAAACCTATCACCAAGACCCTCGCTACGGCTGTCATACCATGCGGCAATCTCGATAACGTCGTTTTCTGCTTCAGGCCGTGAGAAAACCTGCCAATTCATCGCTTCTTTCGCGCTCGAAGACGTTCCTTTAGTGTTTTCAAGGGCAAAGAGGATGTGGGATTTAAGTGGTGGTCGGTCAAGCGTGCTTCCACCAAAGCCTCATCAGCCTCCGACAATGGAGGATCATCCAATTCGATCACGCGGCGAACGAGAAGTTGACGTTCTTCGAATGTGAAAGCCGGCAGTGCCTCAAGAACCTGAGAGAGACTCATAGCGAGAGTGTAGCGCTTCAACTCGGATCTTTTCAATGAGCGTTTTGTCGTTCGTCGTGATTACCCGCCGTTGAAGTGTTCCAGATCAAAAAGTTAAAACCAGCGTGAGATCCGGGGATGGTGGGTCCATCGGTCCCCATGGCTGAGTCACAGCATACCGCCCCTGTGATATCGAGCAAAACTATCTGTAGAATCCATGCCAACCGGACATGGAACTACTCGATGAAAAATATCAGCTCGAGCAACTCCTTGGACAAGGAGGCATGGGGGCTGTCTATCGCGCTACTCACCTCGGCACGAAACGAACCGTAGCCGTCAAGGTTATTCACCCGCAACTCTCAACGCACAATCAGTTTGTTGCACGCTTCAGACGCGAGGCGGAGGCTGCCGGACGACTGCGGCATCCCAACGTCGTCGACGTGACTGACTTCGGCATCGCGCGTACAGCCAATAGTCCAGTCGCCTACCTGGTGATGGAGTATCTCGACGGCTGCACACTCGCTGAAATTGTCGCCGAGGAGGGTGCGCTTCCGATCCAGTGGGTCATCGATATTCTGGAACAAGTTTGTGCGGCAGTTGAAGCAGCACATCACGCAGGGATCATTCACAGGGATCTAAAACCAGACAACATTTGGCTCGAACCAAATGGACGCGGTGGCTACACGGTCAAGGTTCTCGATTTCGGTCTGGTGAAACTCGGCGCGCCAGAGCATCCGTCAACGCCGGCCCCTGTAACTTCGCCAACAACTGTCGAACTAAATTCCGGCGCGACTGAATCAGAAACGCTGCTGCGTCCAGTCACTGAAGATTACGCCCCCCTCATCACGAACGGTGACACCACGGTGGATGAGAATCTGACCGCTATTGGATCCGTGATGGGCACTCCTCATTACATGTCGCCCGAACAATGTCGAGGTGAACGTCTGGATACGCGATCGGACATTTACAGCCTCGGAGTTGTTGCTTATCGCCTGCTTACCGGCGAGACGCCTTTCAAAGGTACGCCTGAAGAGGTGATTCAGCTTCATAAAACTACCGCACCTCCGCCCATTCGTGACGTGCCGCGGAAGCTCGCGGCGATAGTGATGTCGGCGTTAGCTAAAGATCCTGCGCAACGTCCGCAGCATGCCGCAGGCTTTGCGGCGGCTCTGCGCGCTAGTTGGGAAGGGCCGACTCATCTGTTGCGACAGGCGTCCGCGCTTTATAGCGAGCACTTTCCCACGTTCATTAAAATTGCGCTCCTGGGCTATGCACCTTTCACTCTGTTTGCGCTGCTAAACCTCTCGGATATCCTCGTCGACGGACAAACAATGTCGCCAATGCAGTTAATGGCGTACGGCGTGGCGCTGTTTATCGTGATGGTGACCACGCTTCTGTTTGCG
>JAICQI010000606.1 GCA_025937955.1 Pyrinomonadaceae bacterium | reverse complement strand
CGGCGACCTTGTGATCGACAAGCGCCGCCATGAAGTGATCCGGAATGGTTCCCGAGTTGATCTGACCCCGCTGGAGTTTCAGATTCTCGAACTGCTCGCATCCGAGCCCGGGAGAGCATGGTCCAGAAACGCGCTGCTCGATCGCGTTTGGAGCACCGACTACGAAGGCTATCAACGCAACATCGATCCACACATTAACCGCCTGCGGAAGAAGCTCGAGACGGATCCCAAGAACCCGCGCTACGTGCTGACTGTTCGTGGAGTCGGTTACAAGCTCAACGAGATTCCGTAGCGGCATGTTGTGGTGGATCGGCACGGGCCTGGTACTTCTCTGGATTCCCCTGCAACTATTCGCACCGCGCGGCTGGACGCCGATGCTGTTGATAGGGGGAATCTCTATCCTCATCATCCAAACCGCAGCCTACCGCAAGACTAAGAGTCACAAATAGAACGTGGATGTACAGAAAATCCGTTCAAAAATCCGTGTAATCCGTGGCTCGTTCTTGACCTGCCTAAGTCATTCGGCAACAATGCGCCTGTTTGAAGCATCAAGTGGTTAGACATCTAGCCTTTCTTTCCCAGATTTGAAGAATTAGGAGTAGTTTCACCATGACTTTCAGACGCATTGGTCGACACCTCGTTTTTGCGCTCAGCGCTTGTTTACTGTTTGTGTCTGCCGCATTTGCCCAGCAGGACGTAGAACGGAAGACCGTTGCGATAACTTATCCACTGGACGAGACGGTTACGGTCAAGTTTCGCGGCACCACCCTGCTGCCGCGGTTGAAGGGTGAAGCCAAGGTAAAGCGTGCCGGACGTCGCGGTACGCGGGTGGAATTGAGCATCGACGATCTGCCACGGGCGTCAGAGCTGGGCGGGATCTACACGACCTATATCCTCTG
Organism: Pyrinomonadaceae bacterium; assembly: GCA_025937955.1. Classification (GTDB taxonomy): domain Bacteria; phylum Acidobacteriota; class Blastocatellia; order Pyrinomonadales; family Pyrinomonadaceae; genus PSRF01. The sequence continues at coordinate 3,301 of JAICQI010000606.1, read as the reverse complement.
GGCCATCTCGCCAGAAGGGCAGGTCGATAACCTGGGTGAGATCAAGCGCAGTGGCAGTACCTTTGTAAATTCCAAACTGGATGTCACGACACCGCTTCAAAGTTTCGCTCTCATCCTGACCGCTGAACCACATTTCCTGATGAAGGTGCCGAGTCGCATGGTCGTCATGGAGAACCTTCCGCCACAGCGACCTAACGGTAGTCAGGTCGAAACCGTGGACGTTCGGTATATCGGCAACTCAAGTGATTACTTTCGAGATGCACGTGTTCCGGAGTTGGCTGATCGTGATTACCGGCAAACACCGGTTTCGTTACTCGGAGCGCGCCAGGCTGTAAGTCTTGCGAAGTATGCGGGAGCGTCTCAGGACGCGCCGGAAGAGCTGCGGGCCGCGGAAGATCATCTGCAGGCAGCGGAGAAGGCGTGGCGGCTGGATCAACCGGTTGCGGAAATCGATCTCGAAGCCAGAAGAGCAACTGCGTCAGGAGCACACGCTGAAGAAGTGGCGACAGTCCGGAAGGCAGCGCGGAAGAATCGTGAAGAGATTCGTCGCAGAGACGAAGCGGTGCGGAGTGCGGAGAAGAGCGCTGAATCATCGCAGCGTGAGGTGGCCCAACTTCGTTCGGCGCTGGAGAAAGAGCAGCGTGCGCGTGAGTTGGCTGAGCGAGACCTGGGATCAGCTAACGATCAATTGCGTGAGAAGCGAGTTGAAATTGCTCAGCTCAGAGATGAGGTTCAGACACTGCGCGCTGAAAGCGATGCCGCGAAGTTGAAACTTGCGCGACTGGAAGGCGAGAAGCAGGCTGAGACGGCACGCATCGAAGCCGAAAGGCGCGCAGTCGAACGGCGCACCGCGGAAGCGAACCTGAAAGAAACACTCGCCAAATACGGCACGCTTAAAGAGACCGCGAGCGGATTCCGTCTGGTGCTGCCGGAAACAATCTGGACCAACACGCGTGCGGCAACGCTCTCTGCCGCTTCCGCCGCGAAGCTCGAGCCGCTCGCAGCTCTGCTAGCGAGCAATCCTGATTATCAGATCCTGATCGAAGCCTATACTGACAACAAAGGCAACGAAGTTTCACTACAGCAGTTGACGCAGGAGCGTGCTCGCGTGTTGTCAGATCGATTTCAATCGGCTGGTGTTGACCCAATGCGAATCCAGGCGAATGGCATGGGCGCCTCCAACCCGCTGGCCCCAAACACCACTGTCGCCGGACAGCGCAAGAATCGCCGCGTGGAGATAACTTTTACGTCGCCACCGCGCAGCGCCTCGAACTAGGACTTTTTTAGCCGCAGATTTTCGCGGATACACGCTGATCTAATCCGCGTTTATCTGCGATAATCTGCGGCTACAATTTGATGTCCCCACTTGATCCACTCGAGATTTTACAGGTCATCGGCTACAGCATCGGCGCCCTGCTCCCGCTTTGGATGCTGTTCCAGCTCGTCACCCACCGCAGCAATCTGAGCAACATCGAGCGCATCCTGGCTTTGCTCGCCCTGACCATGGGCGGCTGGCATACCAGTAACCTCGTGATCACGCTTCATGGTCTCTTCGACCTCGGCCCGGACACATGGACCACGCTCCTCCGCGTTGCCGACACGGTCGCCGTTGTCAGCATCACATTCGCTTACTCGTTCCTGCTGCACGTTCACCTTCATCTCTGGGCCAACGCTCACAGCCGGACACTCACCCGAAGCGAGCACCTGCGCGTTTATCTGTCGTACATCCCTACCATCTTTCTGCTCATCGCGGTGCCACGTCTCTGGATCGGCGAGTACGCGCCGATGATGACGAAGCTTACGTTCTTCGTGCTTCCATTCGCTTTCTGGATCGCGTACGTACTCGGGCTCATTGCGCTGACGGAGTTGCTGATTGCACACAGGAGCGGGAACCGCAGCGAGAAGCGCATCATGCGTACGCTCGCCGCTTCGTTCATCGGCGTCGGTTTGGTGATTTTCCTGGCGCTTGCCTTTGGACTGGGTGAGGGAACAAGAGCCGGCCTTTACCTCAAGACGATCGCCAATCTCGGCTCCCTTGTCCCCTCAGTCCTGCTGGCTTACTACATCTATCGCTATCGCTACCTCGAGATCATCATCGAGAAGAGCCTCGTCGTCGTAACTTTCGCGACGGTGATCCTGACGGTTTACGTGTTCGGCATTCGCACCATCGGCGACTGGATGACGCAGCGCTATGGAGTCAGGCCCGGCCTGGTTGAAGCGCTCCTGATCCTTGCTCTCGCGTTGCTCGCCGCGCCGTTGCGTGGTTGGTTGGCCCAACGCTTCCATAAACTATTCGAACGGGAAGCGGCGCTCTACAAAGAGATCGTAGCGCGCATCGGTTCTTATGCCGGTCAGTACAAAGATCTCTCCGATCTCCTGCACTTTGTCGAAGAGCGCACGACCGGCGCGCTTGGCTTGAGAAAGCTGAAGATCTTCATCGACGGTTCCGAAGCCTGGGTCGAGCAGGTGCTGGAAAAATCCAAAGAGAGCGGCTGGGAGCCGGTCGAGGACGAGCCGCTACTGACCGATCAGGGCTTCAAGCTTGCTTACCCACTGCGTCGTGAAGATAAAGTCGAGGGTCTGTTGGCGGTCGACGCCGCGTCGGCAAGTCTGACGCCGGATGCGCGTTCGATAATTGGATTACTTGCGGATCAGGTTGCGATCGCGATCGACGACTCCAGACTGTTCGAAGAGAACCTGAGACTCGAGCGCGAGCTTGCCGAACGTGAGCGGTTGGCGTCACTCGGACGCATGGCAGCAACCGTTGCGCACGAAATCAAGAATCCGCTATCGGCAATTAAGTCGATTGCTCAGGTGATGCGTGAAGACGAGAGCCTGCGAAACGAGTACGAGCGGGATCTCGGATTGATTGTTGGCGAAACTGATCGTCTGAGTCAGAGCGTGACGCAACTGCTGAGTTTCGCGCGTAGAGAAAGCCCCGCCGGTCAGCCTCTCAGCGTTGATGAGTTGGTGCGATCGGTCGCGGATCTGTTTCGAGCGAGTGCCAGCGAGCAGGGGATTATTCTCGATTGCGAAATAAAGGTTCATGCGGAACTTACAGGAAAATCTGTTTCAGCTTTGCGCGATGCGTTGTCGAACCTGCTGCTCAACGCTCTGCAGGCAACGCCGCAGGGCGGAAAGGTTGAGCTGATCGCGGCGGCAGCGAATGGCGATCTGGTGATCAGCGTGCAGGACAGTGGCTCCGGTGTGCCCGCGGATCTGCGCGAACGTATTTGGGAGCCCTTCTTCACTACGCGACAACGTGGCACTGGATTAGGCCTGGCGATCGTCCGCAAACGCG
>JAICQI010000378.1 GCA_025937955.1 Pyrinomonadaceae bacterium | reverse complement strand
GGTGCTTTGGGCGCCGGCATTCCAAGTTGATAAAAATGCAATGCGGGCAATTTCGCCGTAATCAAGTCCCTGGCATCACGCTTGTGTCCCCAACCAGCCTTCGCCGCAACTGGATATTGGTCGGCATTCTCCAAACGCTGATCGAAGAACGTACCCTGGCCATACATCTGAGTGTTAGCGACGTACGCGTTCCAGTAAGTAACAGTGCCCCACCCGCCGGTCCAAGTGTGCTGGTTAACACCTGCCAGGCCGAATGCTGAGGGCATCATCGTCGCCGCACTCTTGCCATCGGAGCTTTTAGCCTTTCCATCCATGTTCAGTTCCGCGTCATAACGGCCCGGCCCCCAGCTATTCAGCACGGCCTTAACGGTTGCGACGTCCACACTGAGTAGATCACTGAACGGCTGGAGATTCGGCGCCGTCGCCACGATTGCACCGATGTTCAGGTCGCGATTTCCCCAGCCATCGAGTCGTTTGCCAATGCCGGGAGCAAAGGAGTCGTCAACGGTGGAATGACACAGTGCGCATTGGATTCCAAGTGACCGGAGTTGCCCGGTCGTGCTGAAGAAACCGGTAACACCGACAACCGCCTTTAATTTAAGCAGTGCAATCGTGGTGGCTGGATCGTCGAGATCGACTTTGCCGGCTTTGATCTGAGCTACCAGATCTGCCGGCAGCGCCTCGGCATCAACTTTTAGACCGAGCGCCAGTGCCGTCTTCGGACTTACGCCAGCCCCCACTCCCCCCAGCTTCTGGCCCGCAATTGCCTCATGCAGGCGCAACTTACCGCCCCAAAAATCCTCAGAGCCAAATGTGTCGTAACGGAAGATCTGTTTTCCCTGGTCCATCATCCGCTGAGCGTTGTCGCTGATCTGCTGATCATATTCTTTTTGGTTTTGACCGCGACTTCGATCATCGCCCTGAGCCTGGCTTCGATTAGAAAAATAACCGCCCGCCACCGCAAGGCTGGCGGCCAACACCAGCACCTTGATCAGCAGCAATAGCTTTTCAATTCGGACGTTGCCTGAATTTCCTTTCCGCGTGGTGTCTTTCACCGGGACATTTGCATGGTGGCTACTGTCTGACATTAACGACCTCCTTTAGGAGATTGACGTTTTGGTCCGGCTTTGATGAGACTGACTTCCGCCAATCGGCGAGAAATTGGTCCAGCCCCTTATCAGTCAGCGGGTGCTTGATCAGTTGCTGCATCACTTTGAATGGCATCGTGGCCACATCTGCGCCAGCGCGCGCCGTTTCAATCACGTGAATGGGATGGCGAATGCTGGCCGCGAGCACCTCGGTCTTCCAATTGTAATTGTTATAGATTTCCACGATGTCACGGACGAGTTCCAGACCGTTCTGCCCGATGTCATCGAGTCGCCCGATGAACGGGCTGATGTAGGCGGCGCCCGCTTTCGCGGCCAGGATTGCCTGGGCAGGTGAAAAGCAAAGCGTGACGTTAACCCTAATCCCTTCCGACGTTAACTGCCGCGTGGCCCTCAAACCGTCAGCAGTAAGAGGACACTTAACCACCACGTTTGGTGCGATCGCCGCGTACTCGCGCCCCTCGCTTAGCATGCCTTCAGTGTCGAGACTGGTGACCTCAGCAGAAACATCACCCGCGACCAACTCACAGATGGCAACCACGTGCTGCTTGAAATCAACGCCTCCCTCTTTTGCCACGAGAGAAGGGTTCGTCGTGATGCCATCGACTAAACCGAGTGAAACACCTTCCCGAATCTCATTTAAGTTTGCTGTATCTAGAAAGAACTTCATTAGACTTTCCCTTCGTGTTGACTGTTTCACCAGTCTTGCCGGATTGTTCCGCTGCGGCAATCATCACCTTCTCTTAGAACAACCGCGGGGAGCGGCGTGCCACTCCCTCAATTACTGCGAAGTTCAGCGATCAAAATTCTGGCTTAGACGTGCAAGGGCGAGAGCGCCTAACGCTAGTCCAAAATCACGTAGCGCGATGTCGTAGTAGCCTGGAATCATCAACAGGTTCACCACGATCATTAAGAGCCAAGCGGAAACGACGTACGCAAAGAATTTCGGCTTAAACAAAACTCCGAGTCCCGCGATAATTTCGATGACGCCGGCTACGAGCATCAACTCGTGACCATGACCGCCGACCATTTTGTTGACGAACGCCGGTAAGTACTGCTCCCAGTTCACAAGTAGATTAAAAAACTTATCCAGTCCCGCGACTATCGGCGCGACAACGAAGCCGACGTGCAAGATTTGGTAAGCCTGATAGGCTGGGCCGGAGACGTTGGCCTCAGCCAGAGGCTTCTTTCGGGGAGTGGTTCGGGTTGAGCTGTCGATAATGTGTTCCATCTTTCATATCCTTCCGCCCAAGTATTGATTATCAACTTAAACGAAGGTCCAGATGGTTCATAGCGTGGAAACACTCGTTCTGCACAGGTGTTCTCACGGTGCTCTATCGCCCTTGGGGATCTCTTCACGCGTATTATGATGATATAGCAATGCGCTCTTTATTTTGATGGAGCCGGACTGAGATTAACCGAAGAGAAAAGAAGTGAAGAATACCCGAGTCATGCAGACCTGTTCCGGGCTACTTGCCCTTGTGATGGCTACGGGGATTATCTCAACGGCTACGTTCCTATTGGACATGAAGTGGCTGGCTTGGGCGCTGCTGGTAATCAATCTGATCGCTTATGCAGTACTTTCTTCCTAAAAGGATTTACTCTGTTCTTCTGGGCGGCCGGTACATGGTGGATTCCATTGTTGTTCATCCTTGGTATCTGGCGACATCTGCACAAGCATTTTCCGCTGGCCTATGATTCGCTCTACTGGGGAATGGTCTTTCCTCTGGGTATGTACACGGTTTCCACTCTGCGATTATCAAAGGCGCTGGCTTTGGATTTTCTGCTGTTCATTCCCCGTTCATTTATCTTCGTGGCCCTAGCTGCCTGGCTGTTAACTTTCGTGGGGTTAATTTCATAGTTTGGCAAGACGTCAAACTTGAAAGAGGCTAACACTGGGGAGTTGTGGCCTCCTTAGATGGAACACTCCAGTTCCATCGCGCGCGGAAACAGGATGTTGTTTTCCAAATGAATATGCTGATGCAGGTCCACTTCCAATGCTGTCAGGGCGCTGTATAAAGTTTTGTAACTGATGCATGTATCCGGCGGGACAGCGTAGTCCGAACTGGCCTCACGCATTCTTCCCAAAATGTATCCGGCGGCATCGTGCTCGGCCATCATCACGCGCACTGGATTGCGCACAGTTCCAAAAGGCGGCGACGGAAGATTTTGTTTCGCTACCGCCGCTTCCTCCATTCGAACGATATAGGGAAAGAGAACACTCTCTTCTTTTAACATGTGAGGCTCGAGCTCCCCGCGCAGCTTCCCAAATTGATCCTGAATCTCAAACAGTTCCGGATGGTTTTGCCCGTGGACACCAGAAACTTTTGCGAGTAGAGCTTCCAGTCGCACCAACTCCTCTCGAGTAAACGCGTGATGTTTATCAACAATATGAGTAATCAGTTCCGCCTGCGATAACGCTTGCCAATCCCTGGTTGCTGAAGTTGCAACCCTCAACTCAGCATTAAGAAAGTCGAGCACTTCAACCACTGAGACCCCCGCCGCGGTACAAGCATCCGCCAGACTCTTGCCGCCACCACAGCAGTAATCGATCCCGAGTTTTTCGAAAATACGAGTCGCCGCGGGTACCTCCAGCGCGTACTGTCTAACAGTTTTTGTGGTCTCAAACATATCGCTTCTCCCTATCTCCTGCCACGGAGGCTACGCCAGGATAGGCTTCGACTCAGTGACTTAAATCACGCTTGGCATGTGGGGTTGCATCATTGCAATTGCCATTACTTTTCCCCTCGTCTTTGGCTGGATACATTTTGAAACTCTGCCAAACAATTTAGACTGGTATCGTGCTTTCCTCTTTGGCTTCCAGACTTTTGCCTTTCCGATACATTCGATCTTTGGTTTTCTGATCTTTCATGGATTGGTCCGGGCTTCGATCATGGTTACGGGTGGTGTGATGCTGGCCATGCCGCGGCGCATGAGAGATCACGGCGCAGCTGCCTTACAGCAATTTGGTGAGGACTTCCTGCCGTTGATCCTCTTGTTTGCGATTAGTGTAACTGGACTAATGTTGACAGCCAGCTACACCTGAATGAAAGGTTACGCCTACGACTTTCTCGCGATTATCCACGCGATAAACGTATCGTCACATTGTTATGGCTTCCGTTCGGAAAATTCTTCCACATCTTTCAGCGCCCGGATGGAAAGGCGCGCTTCAACGTTGCTCCCTATACACCGCCCGCTGAAGATATAGACACCGAATACCCATTGATGCTAACCACCGGCCGTGTAGTTAGCCAGTTTCTTTCCGGAACGCAAACGCGACGTATCGGACCGTTAGTCGATGAAATGTAACCACCTCTCTTTGTGCAGTTGTGCCGCAACCAAACAAAAATCGATTTTTCTGCCCGTGCCATGAAGGTTCGTTCGACCTTACCATTGGAACTCCAATTGCCGGACCGCCGCAGCGGCCTTTGTCTCGAATCAGTTTGGAAGTACGCGGCGGCGTGATCTATGCAACCGGTGTAGAGGTGAAGACAATATGAGGAGACGTTTCTCACGCGCACAGCGCCTGACAATCGTCTACGGCATTCTCTGCGTTGTGCTGATCATTACGATGCTGCAATTGTGGTTACTAATGGCGACGATGAATGCCTACCTGGGCGGAGATGAAGCTGTCATCTGGCCCGCGGCGTTCGGGTTTAGTCTAAACGCCGGTCTGCTGTGGTATCTCTATCGCATGGAACGCAAGCAGTAGGCAGCACACTGGACAATACTGCAGGGTAAACATGATTCGCTATAGATATAAGAATGCAAGAATACTCTTCGTGGGTATCAATCCTCATTTTGGCTCGTTCGATCGAGGTGTGCCATTCTCCAATAACAAGATGTTTTGGTATCTACTCTCCGATGCGGGAATCCTCAACGAAGAGAGAAACGAGCTTCGTGATGATGACGACTTAAGACGAATCTACAAAGAGAAGTTCAATGTCGTATACAAATTGGGCTTCGTAAATATCATTAACAGGCCCACACGCGATATTACAGAGCTTAAGAAAGGCGAGGAGTTGCCCGGCCGTAGAAGAATTGCGCGGATCATCAAGACTGAGAACCCTCCTGTAGTGTGTTTCATCGGTAGGGTCGCCTACGAAAAATACATCGGATCGAAAGATTTCTCTTTTGGTTGGCAAGCGCCTATCAACAAATCCAGGATCTTTGTCATGCATTTTCCCCTGCGCGGTGAAGCGATTGTTAGAACTCGCGAGTTAAGAGAGTTGGTGCAAGCCACTCCTGGTCCAACCAAGCATGAGCGTTTGTCGATCGCGAAGAGGAACTCAGGCGGGGTAGCAATCTAATCTTTGTGGTCGAGTCCGAACTTGATACGGCCTTCTCGCGTCAACGCATAAAAGTCATTGCCGCGCTCCTCCAACAGTCCATCTTGAACCAAACGCTCAATCTTATCTAGCACGGCAGTGCGAGCATCAGGGTCATTACCACCTGCTTCAAACAGTTCGTGCAGATCCAGCGTCTCCTTATTGAAAGATCCAAAAAGCGCCAGGATTTTCCGGCCAATACGCCCCTATCAAAGACTATATCACTGTCATGGAAACGACCGCACAGATCAGCTTTGACCCGAGTAGGATGCAAGTAGCTCTTCGTCCGGAATTGTCACATGACGATTACTCACTAGGATTAGTCCGTCTTGTTGTAACCGCGCCAGCGCACGCGACACTACCTCGCGCACGCTCCCAACGCGCGCGGCAATCTGCCCGTTTGTCATCACAAGGTCGAAGCTGATGCCGTTTTCTAATCTCTTTCCGCGACGTTCCGCTTCTGTCAGCAGTAAACGCGCGAGTCGTTGCCCGACTTCTTGTAATGACAGCGCTTCGACCAGTTCTGTATGCCTACGCAAACGTCCAGCAAGCATCTTGACTGCGGCAAGCGAGATCGTTGGGTGTTTCAGACAGACCGCCCGCACGTCCCCTTTCGCGATAAAGAGAAGCACTGAGTCTTCATCCGCGACCGCCGTTGCCGG
>JAICQI010000803.1 GCA_025937955.1 Pyrinomonadaceae bacterium | reverse complement strand
GAGCCGCATGTTTTTATGACCGTCCCGTTGGCAGATTAAAAACACTGAACCAAATTTAACTAGTGACTGACGTTGAACGGTTGAACCTTTGAACGTTGAACAAGAAACTTGGGTTCAACCGTTCAACTGTTCAAGGTTCAACGTCAGATTACGAGTCGACGAAAAACTTTAGAGGTAGCTCATGATCCGAATCGCCGTACCTGATTTAGTATCGAACTCTTATTTCCCGGCCATTGCCGCTGTCGAGTTGGGCTTTTTCAAATCTGAAGGTCTCGACGCCAGCATCGATTTGTTGTTCCCGGTGCCGAAGACTTTCGCAGCATTGCGCGACGGGCAGCTCGATTTTGTCGTCGGCTCGGCGCATGCCACGCTATTGGCTTTTCCAGATTGGAACGGCGCGAAATTACTGGCCGCGATCGCCCAGCATACCTACTGGTTTCTGGTGATTCGCAAGGATCTAAATCCGCAACGCGGTGATTTGACCATCGTCAAAGGGCTGCGCATCGGCGCCGCTCCGGGGGTCGACTTGAGTTTGCAACGAATGCTGGTTGAAGCCGGCATCGATCCTGCAAAAAACAATGTGCAAATCATGCCGATTCCGGGCGCCGCCGGACCCAACGTTTCTTTCGGGCTCTCTGCGGCAAAGGCGCTTGAAGACGGCAAGCTCGACGGATTCTGGGCCAACGGCATGGGATGCGAAGTCGCCTTGCGGCGCGGCGTCGGAACGATGGTTATCGATGTGCGTCGCGGTGATGGCCCTCCTTCGGCGCGTCACTATACGTTTCCTGCATTGGTGACCACCGAAAAAAGGATCCAACAGGAACCCGAAACCGTTGCGGCGGCGATCCGCGCCATCATCAAGGCGCACAAGTCGCTCAAACAAGACATCAGTCTGGCTACCGAGGTCGGCAAAAAACGCTTCCCTTCTGCGGAAGCCGAACTCATCGCCGAGTTGATCCGGCGCGATCTTCCCTACTACGATCCGACCATTACCGAGGAAAAAATAGCCAGCATGAATCGTTTCGCTACCGACATCGGACTGCTGTCAGCTCCGGTGACTTACGACAAAGTTGTCGCGATCGAGTTCAGCCATCTGTGGAAAGAAGCGGTTTAATCAGGCGACCTCCCCATCCTGTTAAATTCAGCGCATCAACCGTTTTACTAGATTCATAGGTACGGATTTCTTATGCACACAGGCCCCTAGCTCAGAGCTCGGCTTTCGTCTTGTAGATGCTACGACCCCGCGCCCTTCTCTTCACCACGAAGCGCACGAAGGACACGAAGATCGGACAACCGAACTAGGAACCGAGCGGTTGTTAAACATATGCGTTCTTCGTGCTCTTCGTGTCCTTCGTGGTGATAATCCGCATTACAAAACAATATGTTGAGATACAGCAATAGTTCTAGATTATTGCAAAAAACCCACATGTATTCGCTAATCTAGGACCGACGGGAACTTTTTTCGAAGCGGCGCCGTCTAATAGGCTAAACAAGTCCATGCTCGCTGAAGAAATAGGTGATGCGGAATGCGTCAAGCGCGTTCAACGGGGCGACACCCAATCCTTCGAGATTTTGGTGCGGCGACACCAAAAAACGACTTTCAACCTGATTTATCGGTTTTTGGGAGACTATGATGAAGCGACCGAGACGGCCCAAGAAGTATTCCTCTCGGCATACAAATCGATTCAGCAGTTTCGCGGCGACGCCAACTTTGCCACTTGGCTCTACCGGATCGCTTTTAACCATGCCAGCACCCGCCGCAAAAGCTTGAACAGCAAACTACAGCGACAGGTTGCGCTGGAGGACGACGTAATGCTGGTCGACTGCGGCGCAGATCCCGAGACCAGTGCGGAACGGAAGGAAATCCAGCAATGCGTGCAACAAGCGCTGAACAGTCTGGATGGTGACGACGCGCAAATCATTCTGCTCCGGGATTTACAAGACGTTTCCTATGAGGACATCGCCGAGACGCTTGATGTTCCCGTCGGCACCGTGAAATCGCGACTGCACCGCGCGCGACAAGCGCTGAGAACCAGACTTGCGCCCTACTTTACTCGCGATCGGAAAGTGTCATGAACTGCGTAGAGGCACAGAAACACTTTGCGGATTTGTTGGATCACAGCCGCGATGAACGGCTGCGCAAAGTAAACGATCATCTTGCCGCCTGTGCTCGGTGCCGGCAAGAGTTGGCCGCGGTTGCTGCATGCCAACGACTCGTTTCAGCTTTGCCGCCGGTCGAGCCGCCGGCAGGCTTCACAACCCGAGTCATGGCAGAAGTTCGTGAGGCCGCTCATCGACCCAACATATGGCAGCGTTTATTTTCACCACTGCAAGTCAAGCTTCCGCTGCAGGCTACGGCGGTGATTCTGATCAGCGTTCTGGCCGTTTTCATTTATCAGAAAGAGTCTCGCCAGCGGGAGTCGACTAGGACCGTTCCGCCTGCGAGCCCTCTGCAAAAACAAGACGAACCAGACAAATTGCCGCCGGCCGCAGGCCGAGCTCCTGCAGCGGAATCGAAGGTGCAAAAATCCGACGAGGTAGGAGCTCAGGAACGCAGAGTGAAACGTTCACCCCAAACAGAACAGCCTCGATCACTTGCCGAACCAGCAGAACAGAGCATCAGCGGCATCCAGCCTGGCGCTCGCGAACTAGCGCCGCCGCAAGACTCCGGTATTGCGACTACTGCGCCCTCCCAGCCGAAGGAGAAATCGTCGCCGGCTGATAAAGCCGGCTCAGTCCGGGAGGAGCAGTCCTTACGGTCCGGAGACGCACAGGCGAAACGAGTCCCACCGACGGCTGCGTTTCGCGACACCGAGACTGCGGCAAAGGCCCGAACCTCGGCCGGAGAATCGTCCACTTCTGCTGGTCTGGAAGAAAAAAGAGCCGGCTCATCGTTGGATGCTCTCAAATACAGTACGACAGTTTTCTCGGATCACGAGTTGATCCTCCGTCTCAAGCAATTGGCGAGCGATGACAAAAGCACAGCAGTGCCATTG
>JAICQI010000543.1 GCA_025937955.1 Pyrinomonadaceae bacterium | reverse complement strand
TTATTTTAAGGACGGCTCGGATATATATAACCCCGCTGGTGTCGGCACCATCTCAATGCCTCAGTCGTTCTCGCATGCCTTTAACGGTGGAGGCGAAAGAATTTACCGGTGGAAATCCGCCACAACAGGTAACGATCCAAACGTCAATTATGAAGAAGTATTCGACGCTCTACCGCCTGGAGTCGGCGGTGGCTGGGGCCTGGCGGTTGGGGCGTGTGATCTGGACGGCGACTTGCTGCCAGAGCTTTATGTAGCGCACGACTTTGGACCGGATCGTCTCTTTTGGAACAGATCTACACGTGGTCATATCCGCTTTGCTTTGTTGGAAGGCCGGAAACAGTTTAATGCGCCCAAATCCTACGTGCTTGGGCGTGATTCGTTCAAAAGCATGGGTGTCGATTTCGCTGACCTGAACGACGATGGTATCCCCGACATATACGTCAGCAATATCACCGAACCCAAAGGACTGCAGGAGAGTCAAATGCTCTTCGTCAGTACGGGTGATCTGGGTGAAATGCAGAAAGGCATCGCTCCATATGTAAACCGCGGTGAAGCACTCGGGCTATCGCGCAGCGGCTGGGCGTGGGATGCGAAACTTGACGACTTCGACAATGACGGCGTGCCGGAAGCGCTTCAGGCAACCGGATTTGTTCAAGGTGAGATGAACAAGTGGCCGGAGCTTCAGGAGCTGGGCACAGCTAACGACGTAGTCATAACCAACATAGCGTCCTCCTGGCCAAGAATTGACCAAGGCGCCGACATCGCTGGACAAAATCAAAACCCTTTCTTTGTACGAGCCGGTGATCATTACGTCGACATTTCGCGCGAGATCGGGTTTGGCGAGAGTTATGTCAGTCGGGGAATCTCAATTGGCGATGTCGACGCCGACGGGTTTCTCGACATGATAGTTTCGAACATGTGGGGACCGGCCAGCTACTATCACAATGAACATCCGGTTACGGGAACATCTCTTGGCCTGCGCTTGCTCCTGCCCGTGACCAGGGACGGATCAGGCGAGACGCTTGTTCGCGAGGGCAATGCGACAATCGACATGCGTGGTCGTGCGGCTGTTGGCGCGGTTGTTACTGTTACTCTGCCAAATGGCAAAGTGCTGACGCGTCAGGTAGACGGCGGCAATGGACACAGCGGCAAGCGAAGTCCTGACTTGCACTTTGGTCTTGGGAATACTCAAGGGATGGTCCAGGTTAAGGTTCGCTGGCGCGATCCGGACGGACATGTTCACCAGGAGTCTCTGAGTCTAAAACCGGGGCGGTACACTGTGCTTTTGGCGTGGTCGGGAGGGTCGAGATGAGCCGGCCCAACCTGCGTTTAGCCGCTCTCCGGCGATTTGCCATCACGATTTCCGTGCTGAACGTGCTGGGACACACCGTACTTGGTTTTGAAAATTCGTGGGCCCAAATGGTAGTGGCGCTTCTGACAGCTTACGGCACAGAGATATTTCTGGAGATTGTCGATGCATGGGCCGGCAAGAGACCACCGAAGTTTGCTGGAGGTGTAACGAGCTTCATAGATTTCCTTTTGCCTGCACACATATCGGGACTGGCCGTGTCAATGTTGTTGTATGCCGGCGGACTGCTTCTGCCATTCGCTTTTGCTGCGGCGGTCGCGATTGCGTCAAAACATTTATTCACAGTGGCCGTGAATAACGTCGAACGCCATTTTCTTAATCCGTCGAATACCGGAATTGCGCTGACGGTTTTTCTGTTTCCGGCTTTGGCGCCGATCATGCCCTGGCAGTTTACCGAAACGCTGTCGAGTAACCTGAGTAGCGCATTTCCGGTCGTGGTTGTCTGTCTCGGTACGTTTATGAACGTACATTATGCGAAACGAATGCCGCTGGTGCTGGGGTGGGTGTTTGCTTTCGCACTTCAGGGGGTAGTTCGCTGTTTGGTGAACGACCTTCCGTTGGTTGTGGGACTGATTCCGATGACGGGTGTGAGTTTCGTCCTGTTTACTTTCTACATGATTACAGATCCGGGAGCTACACCCAGCGATCGGCGGCAGCAAGTGCTGTTCGGGGCCGCGACCGCTTTTGTCTATTGTATGCTCGTCATCAGCCACATTGGATTCGCCTTTTTCTATGCGTTGTTGATAGTTTCCTTCACACGCGGTGTAATCCTGCACGTTCAAAACTGGCGTCTGGCGGCGAAGCCGTCGTTAAGCTCTTCCTAGGCCGACTCAACCAAAAGTTGGAGACAAAGTTCAACGCCTGGGCGGATGACCATCCATCCAGCGAGTGCTACTTTCGCTGCCACTTTCTTTAGTCGTTCAATTTCATTGCTCGTCCGTTACTGCAACACAGTCGAGCGCGAATGCGATTACCCAAACTAGAAACCGGACACAGCATTCGGCAAAAATTCTTGCTGGGATTGACGACTGTCTTGACGCTGTCTGAGCCTTTCGATGTCCTCAAGACGTTTACTTACCGCCCGGAGTATTTTGGCAAACACTTCTGCGATCTGGGGCATGATCTGCTGCGAGGTCCCTCGGAATGGACCATCGGTGAACGAGAGCTATTCGGCGCATTCACTGCCAGCCTGAATCAGTGCCTCTTTTGAACCAAAGCCCACCGCGCGGTCGCGTGGTCATTCCTTGGTTCTCAATTAACAGGTGAGATATTTACGGATTGGCGGAGCGCCAGGATTGATGAGCGACTGCGTGCGACTTTAGCTTTTCTGGAGAAAGTTACGCTTTCCCCGAGCCAGCTCGGCACATCGGATCTTGCGATTCTTCGCAGAGCCGGTGTGAGCGACCGCGCGATTCTCGATGCGACCTACATTTGTGTGGGCTTCAATATCATCACGCGAATCGCGCATGCGCTGGGTTTTAAGATTCCTGCTGAAGAACTGTTAGTGAGAGCGGCGAAGCTGCTAAAGATCTTTGGTTATAGACGACTTAGTGGTTTCTGGATTTCCGTTCCATCCTCAAAAAATGGTCGTCTTTACGATCCTTACGCGCACAAGCTGGAGCATCTGCGACACGCCGTTCTCTCAGGTCCGGGATCGCTGCCGCCTCATGTGCGGCAAGCAATCAGTGAAGGCGCTGGAGTCTCCGGAGCTTTGGAAGTTTTCGTTCAGAAGATCGCGGCGGAAGCCTCTACCCTAACCGACGCTGACATAGCCGAGCTGCATCGAGCCCACTACACAGACGATCAGATTTTCGAAGCGATTGTAAGCGCAGCCCTGGGAGCTGGTCTGTTCCGACTCGAATCTGTGTTGAATCTCCTCCGCTCAACTCACGTTGACAACTAAAGGCCCAACGCAGCCCTTGTTCGGGGACCAACTACGCCATCGGGAGTTAAACCATTTCGCGCCTGGAAACTGACCACTGCCGCGTGAGTGGCTGGCCCGAAGATACCGTCGGGCGTCAGGTTCTCGCCGCGAGCGTTCAGAGCTTCCTGTAATCTCCTGACTTGCTGTCCGCGATCGCCAATGCTTAACGACGGTTCCGGTAAAGTTCCGCCACCACCGCCGAACGCTCCAGCCTCGTGTAACTCTCGGATTTTCTGATCGCTTAACTCAAAGTGCATCGAGTCTTCGACAGGAAACCCTGCGCCCCAATACCATCCATGCTGGTTGAAAATGGGCGCAATTAGTGCCAATCCTCGTTGCGTGGTCCTGGCGTCATCCCCTCGCTCATCGA
The DNA here is from genome assembly GCA_025937955.1 of Pyrinomonadaceae bacterium. Taxonomy (GTDB): domain Bacteria; phylum Acidobacteriota; class Blastocatellia; order Pyrinomonadales; family Pyrinomonadaceae; genus PSRF01. Next base: position 1,019 of record JAICQI010000543.1, on the reverse strand, counting down.
GAATTCCGTTCAAAGTGAGATCGATAGCCGTGCCCCATGAGTGGTTACTTATGGACGAGGCTGAGCCACGCACCAATCGCGCGCAAAGCATGCCGGCGGTGCCCATGATTGCAAAGACCTCGGGCTGTGCTTGTTGGATGTCTGCAACCACTTCTCTCAAAGATTCAATAGCTGGAGCCAGGCCGGTTACTCGAAGCGGACCTATATCGGCAGTTCTCAACAAGCTTCTGAGCACGGGATGGGTTACTGGCCGGCAGTCTCGCGCAAAGGTTCCTCGGGGAAGACCTAAGAGGGATTTCATGGTTAACTGCCGAGCGGCATTTAGGTTCGGGTTGATGTTCGGAGGAATGGGTATCAGATCAGTAAGTGCCATTTTGGTTGCTCCTTCTTATCCGTATATGCCAAACCAAACAAAAATGTTTCAGTAATGGCGGGACGGACTCAGCTAAGCAACAAAAGCATCTCAGCTGCGGCGAGTGTCAAGTTGTGATTTCTTTGCAATCTCGAGAGTGGACTTTTCCCACCGTTGAGTGACAGGTATTTGTTCGAGACACGGGCGGTCTGGGGAGGATCGTCCAGGACTTCAGGCAGTCCTGGCTCCCGCAGCGAAGCAAACAAATTTTTCGGGCATTACCTACGTGCGCTTGCGACGTTTTCGAAGCACACCTGCCACACCGGCGATGCCGCTGCCCAACAACAGTAAGGTCGCAGGCTCAGGCACCGCCTGAAGCTGTCCGCGGATCTCTCCACTTGGAAACTGCACAGTGTGAATATTGAAGTACGCCTGACCGGCAAGCAGTCCGGTGGTAAAGGCCGCTTGAGCGCCTGCCACTGTACCGCCATTCGCCGCGATAAAGGCCGGGTTGTATGTCGACGCCAGGGTCAGATCAAACGTTTGTAGATAGGTACCAGTAGTCACACCCACTGGAAAACCTGGAAACGACGGAACCGTTGTTGCCGGGATCGCAGTTCCACCTATTCCCGCACAGCAATGAATGTGAGCGATAGTTACCGGACTC
>JAICQI010000596.1 GCA_025937955.1 Pyrinomonadaceae bacterium | reverse complement strand
GTGTTTCACAGGTCTTCATCACGTTCCTGCTCGAAAAGAACCCCGACGTCGCGGCGCAGGAAGTCAGAAACAAGATCGAGCTGATCATCAACGATCTGCCGGTCACGGCGGAACAGCCGATCGTGCAGAAACTCGACACTGACGCAGCGCCGGTAGTTCGCATCGCCGTGTCGGCTCCACGTTCGTTGCGCGAAGTGACGGACGTTGCCGACAACAAGATCAAGCAGCAGATCGAATCGATCAACGGCGTTGGTGACGTGCAGATCGTCGGCGGTCGCAGGCGCGAGATCCAGATCTGGGTTGACCCTGACAAGATGCGAGCTTTCAACGTCACCGTCGCGCAAGTGGCGGATGCAGTGCGGGCGCAAAACCTCGAAGTGCCCGGCGGTCGCGTAGAAGAGGGAGCGCGCGAACTGACCGTGCGGACGATGGGCCGCATCACCGAGCCCGCGGAGTTCAACAACCTTGTAGTAGGAAATCGTGGCACCTACGCGGTCAAACTCAGCGACATCGGTTACGCGGAAGATGGCGCCGAAGAACAACGTACCGAAGCACGTTTGAACGGCCAGCCGGCCGTCACTCTGATTGTTTCGAAACAATCAGGCCAGAACACAGTCGCGATTGCCGATGCGGTGAAGGAACGTTTGCAGGAGATCAGCAAGACGCTGCCGCCCGGTTTCAAAACCGAAGTCGTCGGCGACCAGTCGATCTTCATCAAAGCCTCGATCGAATCGATTCAGACTCACTTGATCGAAGGCAGCATTCTGGCCGCCATCGTCGTCTTTGTCTTTTTGTGGAGTTTCCGCTCAACGCTCATCGCCGGACTTGCGATTCCGACGTCGCTGGTGGCGACTTTCGGCCTCATGGCGGCCATGGGCTTCACGCTGAATAACATCACGATGCTTGCGCTGACGTTGATGGTCGGTATCGTGATCGACGACGCCATCGTGGTCCTCGAAAACATCTTTCGCTTCATCGAAGAGAAAGGTGTGCCGCCGTTCCAGGCTGCGATCGAAGGCACGAAAGAGATTGGCCTGGCCGTTATGGCCACGACACTCTCGCTGCTGGCTGTGTTCCTGCCGGTCGGTTTCATGGGCGGAATTGTCGGCCGCTTCATGTCGTCTTTCGGTCTGACTTCATCGTTCGCGATCGCGGTGTCGTTGCTGGTGTCGTTCACGCTGACGCCGATGCTCGCGGCGCGATTGATCAAACGCAGCGACGACGAAAAGGAAGGCGCGCTCGAGAAGCACACTGAACCCGCGGATCGCGGTTCGAAACAATCGCGCTTCTATCGTCCCGTCGATCGCACGTACACGAAGATGTTGGGTTGGTCCATGGCGCATCGCTGGGTCATCGTGCTGGCGTGCGTCGTCGTCATCGCGAGCATCATTCCGCTCTTCATGTTTGTCGGAAAGAACTTCCTGCCGGTTGACGACCAGGCACAGTTTGAAATCAACGTGCGCGCGCCGGAAGGATTTTCGCTGGCGGCGACTTCGACTTTGTCCGAACGCATCGCGGGGGATTTGCGCGGCTTGCCCGGCGTGACTGACACGCTGACGACGATCGGCGGTGGCCAGCAGGAGCAGGTAAACGTCGCTTCAATCTACGTGAAGATGACGCCGATCGAGGAGCGAAATATCTCGCAAGATGAAGCGATGGTTCGAGCGCGCAACGAGGTGCTGGGCAAGTATTTGAAACAGTATCCCGGACAGTTGCGCACCAGCGTACAACAGGTGGCGGCGATCTCCGGCGGCGGTTTCCGCAACTCTGATATTCAGTACGTTCTCGGTGGCCCGGATTTGAAGAAGCTCCAGGAGTACTCAGACAAGCTGCTCGAGAAGATGAAGACGATTCCGGACGTGGTCGACGTCGATTCGACACTGATCAGCGGCAAGCCGGAGTTGCGCGTCGTGATCGACCGCGCACGCGCTGCGGATCTCGGCGTGCGAGTGGGCGACATCGCCCAGGCACTCAATTCACTTGTCGCCGGACAGAAAGTTTCGACGTTCAATGCGGGAACGGATCAGTACGACGTGCGCGTGCGTTCGGTGGGAGAGTTTCGCACGAGCGCCGAAGGTTTGCAGCGCATGATCGTTTCGTCGACGAAAGTGGGTTGGGTCAGTCTCGACAGTTTGGTGAAGATCGAAGAGGGAACTGGTCCCGCCGCGATCGATCGTTTGAACCGGCAGCGACAGGTGATGTTGCTGGGCAACGTGCGTCCCGGTGGCTCGCAGGCGGCGGTCATCCAGCAGTTGGACCAGTTTGTGAAAGAGGTCAAGATCGATCCGGGTTACACCACTGGCCTGGCTGGACGCTCGAAGGAGCTCGGACGCGCCGGATACTACTTCGGTCTCGCGTTCGTTCTCTCGTTTGTTTTCATGTACATGGTGCTGGCGGCGCAGTTTGAGTCGTTCATTCACCCGATCACGATTCTGCTGACCCTTCCGTTAGCGATTCCGTTTGGCATTCTGTCGCTGCTGATGACGGGGCAGACGGTGAACATCTTCTCCGGACTCGGACTGCTGCTGCTGTTCGGCGTGGTCAAGAAGAACGCCATCCTGCAGATCGATCACACGAATCAACTGCGTGAGCGTGGCATGGAACGGCTCGAAGCGATCATTCGTGCGAATCGCGATCGTTTGCGTCCGATTCTTATGACGACGATCGCGCTGGTCGCAGGCATGTTGCCGTTGACGATTTCGACTGGTCCCGGTTCGGGCACCAGCAGGTCGATCGGCGTGCTGGTGGTCGGTGGGCAAACGCTGTGTTTGCTGCTGACGTTGTTGGCGGTGCCGGTGTTTTATTCACTCTTTGACGACCTCGCGCGAAGTCGTGTTTGGGGTCGGATTCGAGTTGGAATGCAGGGAGTTTTTGGACGAGTGCGTCGCAGGGCTGCGAGTGCCGCGGCAGGGTTAATTTCGAAGCAGTGAGCCACGGATTTACACGGATCAGGGACGGATACAATGCATAGAAAGATTTTGGTACTTATCGTTTTTGTGTTGAGTGCGTGTTCAGTCGGAAATGCGCAAGACCTCAGTCGCGTCGGCGTCGATGTGAATCGAAATCGCCCGCTGTCTTTGCGTGACGCGCTTTCGCTGGCACTCGAGAACAATAAAGACATCGAAGTGGCGCGCGAGAATGTGCGCATCGCAGAGTTTGACCTGCTCGGCGCGCGGGGCGCTTACGATCCGCGACTCACAACGCAAGCTTTTTACGAGCGCATCGAGAGCCCGATCTCGAGCTTCCTGAGTGGCGGCCAGAACGGCTCGACGATTCAAAGCGATTACACCGGCACCGCGCGACTCGAAGGACAATCGCCGGCTCTCGGCGGCAGTTATCGCTTCGACTTCTCGTCAGTAAAGTTGAATACAAACAATCAGTTTGTGGCGCTGAATCCGCAGTATCCGACGACGCTAAGCTTCAGTTACACGCAACCACTTTGGCGCGGACTGAAGATTGACAACACCCGCCGGCAGATCGAGATCGCACGAAAAAATCTGTCGTTGACTGACGCACAGTTTCGCCAGCGTGCGATCGAAACGATCACCAACGTGCAGCGCGCGTACTGGGATCTCGTGTTCGCACTGCGAAGTCTGCAAGTGCAGCGCGACGCGGTGACAGTCGCTCGCACACAGCTCGAACACAACAAGCGTCTCGTCACGCAGGGCCAGCTCGCTCCGATCGACGTCGTCGCGGCTGAGGCGCAGATCTCTACTTACGAGCAGAACGTTTTCGCCGCTGTCGACGAGTTGTCGCGCGCGGAGAACAGTCTCAAGAACCTGATCGCCGAGAACCAGAAGGCTGAGCTCTGGGCTGAGGCGATCGTGCCGACTGATTCGGCCGAGCTCACGGTGCCCGAGGTTTCACTTCCTGACGCTTTGAAAACGGCGATGGAGAACCGGCCTGAGTTGCAGCAGTCGAACGTGTTGCGAGAGATCAACCAGATCGACCAGCGCTACTTCAAAGATCAGACTAAACCCGCTATCGATCTTATCGGCACATACGGTGTCAGCGGTCTGGCCGGTGCGGTCAGCACTGCCGGTGTGAATCCGTTTACTGCTTCGAGTTTGCAGGTTCGACAGCGCGTCGACGAGCTGTCAGAGCTGGCGGGACTCGAGCCGCTGCCGATCGTGCCGCCGCAAACGTTTGCTCCGGAACTGCTCGGCGGCTATGGGCAATCGATATCGAACCTGCTGGCGAATCGTTACGGCAATTTCAAGGTCGGCGTGCAGATCAGTTTGCCTTTGCGCAATCGCACGGCTGAAGCG
>JAICQI010000834.1 GCA_025937955.1 Pyrinomonadaceae bacterium | reverse complement strand
CGCGGCGAGCACACGGTCTATTTGGATCTTTTGTCTGTGCGTGCTGACCTGACGCTATTGGACAACGTGCAGCAAATAGTCACAATGGATTCGCGTCGGGATTCGATCGTGGATTTTAGAGTCGTGCGTACCGGGCGCATCAGCGGGCTGGTATGGCTTGACACGAATGAGAATGGAAAACTGGATGGTGCGGAAGTTCCGTTACCTGACGCGCGCGTCGTGACGGGTAGTGGGCGCGACACGCTGACGGATGGAAACGGTTACTTCATCATCGGCGACCTGCCACCGGGTGAGCACATCCTGCTGTTGGACGAGAAGACCATCCCGGAACGCACCCGCTCCGTCGCCGGCTCCCTAACCATAAAAGTCACCGCCGGCAACGAAACCGCGACTCTGTTTCCCGTCACCCCCCTCCCCGATCAAATAAAAAGATTCCCTCGAGATTGAGCCACAGATAAACACGGATTTCATACACAGATTTGGAATAAAATCCGTGAATGAATCGTTTATCTGTGGCTAATAATTTTCACAACTTAGCTCCGCAATACTTGCACCAAATCGCATCCGGGTCGTGTCCTTCAACTCCACATGAGGGACACGACTGTCCCGAAACTGTCTTGTGTCGCACCGCTTGCGCGAGTTCCACCGATACGATACCCGTGGGGACTGCAATGATGCCGTAGCCGATGATCATGACGATCGATGCCACGATTTGACCAACCGACGTCTTTGGCGAGAGATCACCGTACCCAACAGTGGTCAGAGTAACAATTGCCCAATAGATGCTTCGTGGAATACTCGTGAAACCATTTGCTTCGCCTTCGATAACGTACATCAGGGCGCCGATGATGACGACGAGCAACACTACAGCTGAGATAAAGACACTAATTTTGCGACTGCTCGCACGAAGAGCGCGCCGAAGGGTGTCTGCTTCCGCGACGTATTCAGAGAGCTTCAGCAAGCGAAATACTCGGAGCAGACGGAGTATGCGAATCACGAGCAGGTAGTGGCTGCCCGGCACGAAGATACTCAGGTAGGTGGGAATGATCGCGAGTAAATCAATAACACCGAAGAAACTCCTTGCGTAACGCAGCGGCCGGCGCACACTCAAAAGCCGAAGGAAGTATTCGACCGTGAATAACAGTGTGAACAGCCACTCAAGTGCGTATAGCAGTTTGCCGTATTGCTCTCTGACTTCGCGGACGCTTTCCAGAACAACTGTTGCTACGCTAAGAACAATCAGCCAGATCAGGGCGAGATCGAAATACCGGCCGGCAGGCGTATCCGATTCGAAAATGACTTCGTGCAGCCGCGCACGCCGCTTGGTTGAGGGCCGTTCCTCAGCTGGACTCGTTCCATGTGCCGCTCGGCTCATTCAACATTCATAGCTTAATTGGCACCGTGTGTCGAGTTAGTAAATTGCGGGCGTGAGAAGCTTTACCGGCCCTGCCACAATCCTCGAGCAACGAGCGGGACGTACGTATCAAGTCCATCAGGGCTGAACTGGATCGTGCGCTCCTGTTCGGCGCTCATGTAAGCAGTCATCAGCAGTTCTGTTATTTCAAGACCATCGTAAAAACTTTCTTCCGGTTGCCTGCCATCGAGAAAGCATTGAACAAAATAGCGGTCCTGTGATTCGTAGCCATACTCCGCGGCTTCGTTTCCCAGTACCGGCATTAAACCCTGTTCGGCATTTTGCTTTTCAACCAGGTCTTCACCTGCCGCGCCTTTCACCTCACGGCTCAAGAACAACTTCAACCCACTATCGAGTGAGTTCATAGCCAGTGAGTATTCCGGACCGAGTACTTCAAGAGACAATCGCAGACCCGCGCCGACGTAGCTCCACGACGTTGTAACTTCGACGATGAGCGGATTGTTATCCTCGTCTGTGTAGTTGATTGTGGCGCGTGCAAAATCTTCGGCCGGCGTGCTTTTGTAATCGACGTCCATCGTCCGCTTTAGAATCTCTACATATTCGGGTCGCGACCATTTCAAACTCGCAATCTGTGCTGTCACCTTCAGTGGCTTGATACTCGAGCGTGGTGCGCCAGGTTTGGTCAGCATAAAACGGCCGACCTCGATGCTGTGACACATCATGTCGTTGAGCACGCCACCGCCCTGTAATTCCCCCTGCCAAAACCACGCTGAATGTGGACCACTATGTTCTTCGGCTGCGCGTGCAAGATACGGACGACCAGTTAAGGCTGCCGCTCGGCTCCACATGATCTCTCTGCCACGCGTCACACTCGGCGCGAATATCTGGTCTTCAAGGTAACCATGCAGCAGTCCTGACTGCTCGACTAGTTGGACCATGCGTCGCGCCTCGCTTACATTACGGGCCAACGGCTTCTCACAGGCAATTCCGATCAGTTTGCCTTTTCCGGATTGAACCGCATCGCAGATTGCCTGCATGTTCTGAACACGTGAATCGTTTCGACCGCACAGCCACACGCAATCGATCTCAGGAGCGGCAATCATCTCCTCGATCGATTTGAAAGCCCGCGCATTGCCCACACGAAGCTCTCGAGCCCGCGCGGCAGTTGCCTCGGCATGCGCTGTGTTTGGACTGTAGATACCAAGCACATCGGCATCGCGAACCCCGCGCCAGGCTTCCAGATGAAACTTGGTCACGAATCCGCTGCCGATGAATCCTATTCCCAGATTGCTGCCTGTCATGTGCTCTAGAATTTCACTTTCTCAAGATAACGAAGACTCTGCGGGATTTGCTCAACAGACGTCAGAGTGTCCGGTAAAACCGCGCGGGGTGCCCGCGAGCTTTTT
>JAICQI010000096.1 GCA_025937955.1 Pyrinomonadaceae bacterium | reverse complement strand
TTGACTAACAAGAGCCCGCGCGAGGTCGAGTCGCCGTCCCGTCCTGAGCGTCAGCTGAAACAGGTGGACCGCACGTTAGAGGAATACAAGCGCAAACTACTGAAGTAGGTTTAGCGGTAGGGGGCGGCTACAAAACTCTCTGCCTCTTCTTTTGTTGCGAACAGGTATAAACCAAGATCGTCAAACCGTGCTGCGGAACCGTTGTGTGGAACGCCTTTCCGTTCGGCCTGGCGCAAAAAGAATCGAATCGTGTTTGCGCCCTCCGGCACTTTAAAGATTCCCGACAACTGCACCCACTCATTCATGATTGTGCTCCGGCTGCGCATGTCTTGTCCCTGGAGGTAGTCAAGTATCTCTTTTCGATCGGGCCGTCCTTTTTCCATGATGTAGCCGTGCAGGTAAGGCAAACCGGTGATTGCTCCGTCAGCATTGATGCGCTCGCTCGAGCCACGGCCGATGAGTAGAGCGTACTGCCCAGCAGCACCATTCGGCAGCTCCACGTCCTGAATAAAGAATCCGCCGTTGCGAACCACAAAACAGAAATTGTTTCCCGCATCACGTTCGACTGTGGCTTCGCCGTTAGTGCGCCAGGACGCCGATTGCGCGCTAGCGTCCGGATTGCGCAGCAGATTAGTTGCTTGAGCCTGACAAACGGAGTTCAGTTGCAAACCGGTGAGAAGCAGAAGCGCTAAGTGAAGTGTCGTACTAACCACTGCTATTCCTCCTTCGCGTCACTGATGAGACCATCCCAGGACCACTTCGGGATGTGCAAACCGTCCGGCACATCGTCCGCTGTATCGTGGTAACGAGACATCGTGGTCGTAGTTGCCCACGCGAAGTAATCGTGCAGCGCGCGTCTGAGCCGTTCGTCACCGGCAAGTCCGGCATCTTGCAGTGCCTGATCAAAACAGGCGATCGCTCGCTGGTCCATCTCCTCGTGCGGCCCGTTTCCACTATGCGTCCGCACGACAGACGTCTCATCACCATACTGGTCGGAGTACGTTGTTGGGCCACCGACTGCCTCGGCCCAGTACGCGGCCAGTCGCTCCGTGTGCTGTGGGTGATATCCATGACTGAACGCATGACTAACCACCTCATCCTCCAGCACCCGCTTATGCCACGCATGAGCCAACCTCAGCATCCCCTCAAAACCGCCTACCGCTTCATAGATCGTTTGCATGTGCCGACTCATTACCTAATTCATCACCTAATAAACGACGTTATTACCTAATTACTACCACTCACAAGTCATTATTACGAAGCCGTGAGGCGGCAACCAGGTTGTGGGCTTCGTCGAAGGCTTGGACCAGAAGCTGGCTCTTTCCGTCGTCGCGTTCAAACGTCACTCTCGTTGCTTTGAGCGCGCCGTTTTTCGCGTTGATGGTTTTCTTAAAGCGCCCATTTAGGAAGATGTCTAGATATGAGATGTTCTCCAGGGTTTTCGCCGGTGGCATCTTCGATCCGTTTTTCCTCCTTGCTTTCCGTGGAGGGATCTTCGACGTACAGCTTAGAGTCACTCCCCACGAACCACTTTTCTGCCTGAACGGTCTCACGGAAAGGGAGTAGATTGGCTTACTTCTTAGCTTTTCTGCCGCCTTCCTAAGCAGATCGTAATTCTGCTCAAGCAGATCTCGCTTCGTTATATAGTGGCGGTCGTCGGGCACGATTCCCAATTCCTCAAGTGGTCTGCCTGAATTTCGCCCCACGCGGATACTCCGGCGCATGGCGAGCCCAATGTCAGCCCCTTTAGGCAACGGCTTGAAAGGAGACCCTGGATAATTGCCGAGAGCTGTCATCAAGTCGTCGTACGTCCAATTGTTGGCGCCGCCGGCGCCGGTATTATCGCTGGTGCCGAGAACTTCACCGACTTCATTGTCCTGAAAGCCAGCGGCAAACATGTCAGTGGTACTGTAAGACAACGCATCAATAATAAGTATCACTGGACCGTGATACACCTGGCCTATATCGTTACAACTCTCCTCGGAATTAAATGGGAAGCCGCTGGAATAGATCGCCCCGGTTTGCACAGCGTCGGCCATTGAGTCAGCCCATCGGGAAAGTTCCCAATGCTTTGGCGCATGCCGGCAGATCTCGAGATTCAGGGGCGTGTTGATGAACTCGAAAAGTTCAGGAATGATGCGGCGCGGAGTAAACAATTGAAGCAAGCGCTCACCGGCTCTGATCTTGCCGCCAGGGTTACCTCGAGCGTCGATGATGAGACCCTGCTGGGGAAATCCTTTAGACGTGATTACGCGTTTGAACTCGGCCACGAATTGATCGGGGTCATCCGGGTCAAAGCTAAACAAGCGAACGTATCCGAGCTCTCTTCCTCCCACTCTCTTGACCTGGGCGTAGAACATATCCGCAAACTCCTTGCGCACCCGCACGTCGCGAGGACCCAATACCGGCTTCTTCCGCTGATACAACTGTCTTTTTATCTGGTTAATTTTAGTCTTCTTGAGATCGAGAGCGGCTCTTTTTCGTCTGGTTGTTTTTGTTGCTAACGGCCTTTCGCGGACTGTATCTACCATCCACAACTGTTTGTCGAGCGTCAGGATCTTTCCTTCTTTAGATCGATAAGTAACAGACACCCAGAATTCATCCGGGGGCAGTGACAAGTCCAGCGGCCTGGTCGTGAGGCTATCGAGTCCACGAGCAAACCTCGCTTCTGGATTGCTTCCTGCCTGTGTTTCGCCGTTTATCTCGACTGCCCGACGAATGGGCACTCCATTCCAGGCGAGAACCTCTACGCCAGGTCGGAAAGAAGCAACCTCCGGCGCAGCTTTGTGACTGGATCGGACGAATTTACGAGCGATCCGCGAAACCATGAACTTTTCGATCCGTTGGTTCCTGCCATTAGGTACAAAATACTGCTCGATGAGAAACGGAAGAAAAGCCATTTGATTCTGAAAAGCTGATGGCAATTGATAATGGGTGTGAAGATCGCGCAGCGAGGCAAAAATCTCTAACAATCTTTTGTGGAATTGCCTCTCGCTTTCAAGCTCGCTTTCCTTTTGTTCTTCAAGGCGGAATTTAAGCAACTTTAGCCTGCGAATGGGATTAATCGCGTGCATAGCGCGCTTGAGCGGGAGATGCACGTAGTTCATTTCCAGCAACAAAATCGCCTGATCCAACAAGCGCAGTCGATCTTTCTTCGATAACCCACTCTTCCCATCGATCGTTTGAAGAAACTTCGTGAGCGGTATTGCATTCGCGTGATCGACTGATCGCAACCTCTTCGCGGCGCCAGTTTCTAGCTCAGCCATAAACGGTCTCCTGATAAGCGGCATCCGATGGACGACGCTGTTGCTGGGCTTTGCACACAAAGTCAAAGCCCGGGTGGCCACGGAGGGCCAACCCTACAAAAACTCCCACATTACTCGAGTGTCCCGTCGCGTTTTGTAGGGGTGGCCCTCCGTGGCCACCCCATGATTCCAGTTTTTGTGCAAAGCCCTGTTGCTGCAACAACAGTCCACGCACACAAACGTTGTCGCGTCAAATTGGTTGGTCCCAAAGACGCGAGACGTTAGCCCGCTAAAATAGTGTCGGAAAAGCGAGACGAAAGGGTGCCTTCGGCCGTCGACAATCCAGTCGGACCAGCTCGTGATTTAAGCTGGTATCGAGGATGTTATGCGGTCGGTCGTCTGGGCTCGCCCGATCGCCTCTGACATAGCCACGACGAATAGCGTCGTGGCATTTTTCACTCGTCTGGCCTATTTCTTCGGCTTGGCTGGTTTCTTCTTCGCTGGCTTCTTCTTACCGCCTGCAGAGCCGCCGCCCGGGCTGCCACCGCCGGTTCCAAAAAGCACGGTAAATGGAAACTCACTGCTATCGTAGGGGACCATCGTTGTTTCTCCTTGTGGTCTAAGTTCACTTACGCTTCAGAATTTGGGTAACTTGATTGCGATAGTTCTGAATGTCTGGTCTGCGGAGATAACCATCGTAGGCTTCCTTACTCCACTTCTGCTCGAGACTCGCGCACAAGCTATCAGCTTGCGATGCGTATCCCAGGGCCGCGGAATTGTTTCCCGCGAGATCGCTCGCACGGGCTGCGATTAGCAAGGCACGCCATTCTGAGTCGTGCGCTCCCGCTCGCGCAAGCATTTTTTGAGCCTCCAATGCATTCTCCAAAGCACCCTTCGAATCATTCCCTAAAAGCAGCACTTCGGCGAGCGCGAGCAGCGCGCTTGAAATCAGTTGTGGCGAGTTGACTTTCTTCGCGATAGCAATAGCTTCTTGACCCAACTCTCGGCCCACTTGGATCGCGCCCGATCGAGCCTCCGCCTGGCCCATGGAGTATTTTGCCTGAAGCATCACATCCGGGAATTGCGAAGACAGGTCAATGGCGAGTCGGCTGTGTTTCTTCGCTTCGCCGGAGTTTTGCTCGCTTAAAGCCATCCGAGCCCTCGTCAAATGAACCCAGGCAAGCACTGCCTTATAGTTAGCCTCGGGCCGGCTTGCTATGTCGAAAGCTAAATCCAGTGCCGTGCGCGCTTCCGCGTATCGGCCTAATTGCCAGAGGAAAGCTCCCCGGTTCATGTGATCGAAGCCCAGCGCAACTTTGGCGCCTAGCGCCTCATCAATTTTGACCTTTTCATCCAGATGAGAAAGCGCCTCGGGATACATTTCCTGATTAATGCCTCGGAGCAAGGCCAGGTTCATATGCGAATCAGCCAGACTGACTTGATCGCCCGAGTCCCTGGAAAGTTGAAGTTGCTCCTCGAAGATCTTGAGGGCAGTATCCTCCTCGCCCTTCTCCTGGTAGGCGCGTCCCAGCACCGTCAATGCGATCGAGGTCTCTTTGCGATAGCCGCCGGGCTTGTAGAAGTTCAGTGCTTCCTGAAGCTGAGCGATGGCTTCGTCGTTATTACCCAACTGTTGATTGAGCCTGCCCAGCGACAGAATCGCCCTCGCCTCACCGCTCGTTGCCTTTTCCTGCCGAGCCATATCGAGCGCTTGCTTGAGGTACTTGCCGGCCTCGTCAAAATCACCGCGATTCAATAGCGCGAGACCCACGTCGATCAAACCATGGGTAGCGACGTTCTTTATGTTGCTCGTCTGCGCGAGGCGTATCGCTTCGGCTGCCAGTTGCTGCGCGCGGTCGATGTTGCCGTCATCGCGAAAGACTAAACTCAATTGCAACTGCGTTCGCACGAGCTGGTACTTATTGTCGACGTTTTTCAGTATCTCCAGCACGCGCTCCAACTGCGCCCTGGCTTCAGGTAGCTTGCCGTTCCGGGCGAGAAGCGCACCGCGGTGATAGAGCACTTCAACACGTCCCTCGTCGTTGGACATTGTCTGATAGAGCTTTTCGGCTTCCTGGAATGCGGCTTCGGCCTTAGCCGAATCCTGGCGGCGACTGTAGAGCACTGCCAGACGCAGGAACCCTGCTGGAGATTGCGGGTCTCGCCTGGTTGCTTCGGTGTAAGACTCTATCGCCTTGTTCAGGTTCTCATTCTTTTCATAAGCGCGTCCGAGGTTTACGTATGCGTTAGCCTTTTCGTTTTCTGGCGTCTGTTCGAGGATCTTTTGATAGTGACTAACCGCAACGGCAAAATCTCTTCTTACGGTGGCCGCGACGGCCTCCAGATAGGCGCCGTCGGCTACTGCGAGTTTGGAGGGATCAGGCGCCAGGGATATGGCGCGCAGCACCTCCTCGTGCGCCTTTTCCGTGCTATTTATTTCAAGGTATGTTTCGGCTAGTCGCGCGTGCGAAAGAGGGTATTGATCGTCCAATTCAATTGAGCGCTCCAGCCTCTTGCTCGCCTGATAGTACGTTCCTGCCTGCATCGCGAGTAATCCTTGATCGTACCAGGTTCGGGCTTCAGGCGACGGCTCATGCAAAGTCGGATGCCAGACCCATGCACGCAGCGCTAACAGACTTCCCACGATTAAAAATGCGGTGACGACAAAAACGATCTTAACCGCGCTTCTCTCCCAAACTTTGGGCACGGCAGTACTCGCGAGTAGCGGTGGATGTTCAAGCGGTGGATGTTCAAGCGTCAACCGCTGCGTGAGCATCTCACTACTCCGCGATAATGAATCGCGGAGATTGTATAAATCTTCCAGCATCTCGCTGGCTGATTGATAACGGTGCTTGACGTCCTTGGCCATCGCCTTGAGGATGATGTTTTCGAGTCCGCGCGGGATTGAAGGTTTGATCTCCGAGGGCTTGCGGGGCTCAACGTGGAGAATCTGAGAAGCGATTTCAATTTTACTGTTCCCGACGAAAGGTTGGGTCCGCGTGACGCATTCGTAAAGAGTCACGCCGAGCGAGAAAATGTCGCTACGAGCGTCGATTTCAAAGCCTCTTAATTGCTCAGGCGACATATATCCAATCGTGCCAAGGATTGTTCCCTCTTCAGTTAGTAGAGTGGCGGTTTGGGCATCATGATCTACACTGCTTTCGCTCAGAATTTGTTTGGCGAGACCGAAGTCGAGAACCTTAACCTTCCCGCGGGCGGTAATCATGATGTTCGGTGGCTTGATGTCTCGGTGAACGACACCATGAGAATGCGCCTCTGCCAACGCTTCTGCCGCCTGTATTCCGATGTCGACGACCTCCGTTGGAGCCATTTCATGGCTCATGAGTTTTTTCGAGAGCGTCACGCCATCTACGTACTGCATGACAATGAAGGGAGATTCTGACGCTTCATTGACTTCATAAATGGTGCAGATGTTGGGGTGATCGAGTGTAGCAGCGGCCTTTGCTTCGCGGAGCAGCCTCTTCTTAGCGCGTTCGTTCTGAAGCGATTCAGAGGGCAGGATCTTAATGGCCACTCGACGGTCGAGCGATAGGTCATGAGCCAGGAAGACTTCGCCCATACCACCAGCGTCGAGCTTTTCTATAATCCGGTAATGGGAGAGCTGTTTTGGGAGCAAACTGCTCACCTCGCAGTATTAGGACATTCAATTTCAGCGCGACGACTTTGACAACGGGACTGAGGACTGGAGGGTCCCTACGGTAATCGCTCACGCAGCTTTGGTGAGTTTCTACTCTGAAGCGCAGAGGTTGTCAATCGGGTTCTTCTTAGCTGGGTCGGTTTGCCGCGACGGAGAGCTCAAGTCTCGTTTTGCTCGATTTGAAAATTGTGCTGTTTCGGAGCAAAGCGCCAGTAAGAGCTTAAGATCAGAACAACTGTCTAGGCGGCGATAGAATGATGATGATGATGTGACCGGTAAGTTGTTCAAAAGAAATGGCGGGCCATACGGGACACTCTTCGCAACTTTTCCTATCACCACCGGCAGAAATGCTCAGTTTCTTGCAACGGTTGCGAGAAGCGTAATGCGGCGCTGTTTTCCCTTTTTGCGTTAGTTAAATCCTCACCCCAAGCTCTCTGTGTTTTCTTCTAGCATGGGATTAATAGTTCCTTCCAGTCTCCTCATGTAAAACTTGTGACTTACCTTGTAAAAGTCCGTGTAAGGGAAAAGACTGTCGATTGCCAAATCTAACCCCTTGATAGCATCTGGTATGGCAGCTTTGCCGCCTTGGAGACACTGTTTTATTGCCATGAGTTGATGTGCCAGAAGCAACGCTGGAATCGGGTGCCCCTTGTAACGCTGCACGGCAATCACCCAGTTCTGTGCCTCTAGCATGCCAGCACCCGGAAGACTCTAGATACTTCTCAGCATAGTCCCATTATCTTTTTCAAAGATCGCCCGCAGATTTTCAGACTGCGGGCGATCTTTTGTTTCAGGCAATCATCAAACTTACTGTGTAACCAAGAATACATCCCAACCCCAGCGTCCAAGTTGCGTGCCTTTGCTGTCCGTGACCTTCGCTCTGTAGCGGAACTGGTTGCCATGCTCATCTGTTTTCTTCGACAGTTTGTACTCCAGTTCGATGCTTGCCACGCCGAGCGAGGGCAGAGTATGAAGTTCAGCGGATTCGGAAATCCCGTTGTGATTCGTGTCCTGCCACAGCCGCAACGACGAGAAGATCGCATCGTTGTGATCAATCATACCGTCGCCGTTACCGCCATTGATTTGCTTGTCATATTCGGTTAACGCCAGAAAGCCGTTTTTGTATTCGCCTGCTGGTGGGGCCGGTTGCGATGTGAAGTTGCCGAATAACTCTGACCCATTGTCGACTACACCGTTGCCATTTCGATCTAATACTAACCACGCATCATCAGATTCGGCAGTGGTCCAAGAAAGTTTTTCGTTCAATCCATCACTATTTAGGTCAAACAGTACTCCGGCCTCACTTCCGGTAAGATTAAAACCGTTTCCGGCTACGTCAATGATGATAGGACTGCCACAGCCGCTACCCGTACGTGCATCACAGATGCACTGGCAGTTAGTATCGTTCCATCGATAAGGTTCCCCCAGGTAGAGACACTCTTGGAAAGCAGAAGAGCTACAGCCGTCTGGTGGAGCCGGAGGCGGTGGCGGTACGGGGTTACAAACTAAGGTCACACTTATAGTGCCGCGAGTACCAGTAGCGGTATTACAGAAATTAGCGTTTGCATTACAACTCGGTTCTGGGCCGGCAGAATTGCTACAAGTCGAACTGTATATCCTATCATCCGGCTGTAAGCGTTTTGTAATCTCCGCTGCACAGTCTTGAGCAGCCGGTGAACTGCCTGCTGCGCAAGTCGCTGTACAGACCAGTGGTTGTGCACTAGGACAGGGCAACTGCAAGGCGGTAAGTGGATTGATTAACGGAGTGGACCTAGCCGCAAACAATGATCCCCCTCTTGAATCAACCAGTCGCCTTGATTTTTGATTCCCGTCATTTGGTTGTGAAGCTCTCGCCGAATTATTTAGGTTGAATCGGTAGACGCGGCCATCCCAAGCAAGGACATAAATCCAAGGATCTCTGACCACTATTTCCTTTATTCCAGTAATGATGTCCGAATAGCCTTGGGGACCCTTGAATACAAAGGCATATTCGCGCAGTTTTTCGCCGTTCGCATCATATTCGTAAACAACACCGGTCTTCGATGTTCCGTTCATGCTGATCCATAAATGGCCCGTTGAGGGATCAACTGTAGCAGAGGTGATGATGTCGAATCCGCCGACTACATTGGATTGCTTCTGGCGCAAGAAATTGTTGGCCACATTCACTTGATAGTCTATCGCTGCACCCCCGACCACAAACTCGGAAAGCAATTGGCCGCTAGTTGAGAATTTCCGAACGGTCGGAATTGGTGCGTATGTTGAGACGTAATAAATAGTGTCGGTGGGACCAATCACTATCTTTCCTCTATTCAGAAATCGGTTCTGCTGATGGTTCTTAATGTCGAACGATCTCATGTCACCAAAAGAGCCAAGCTTGGAACCGTTCGGCCCGTAAAGATGAACAAGGTCACGCCCAACTGATGAAGCGACCACTATGCTGCCATTGCCGAGGATGCCTAGAGCGAGTGGCTGAACCACGGGCACCGTCCTGATCAGTTGACCCGCGGGATTCATTACGCGTACTTGGCTGGACACTGAATCGGCAAGGTAAATATTGCTCTCGGAGCCCACGGCTAAGGCAACTACATTTAGCGGCGGAACAGCCGATCTAAATCTTCTGGAAGATTTACGTTGGGTTTCATGGACAACAATTTCTTCCGTGGCACGGTCAAGGCTGTAGAGGACCTGAGCATCTGTTGCGGAGACAGCGATCGCTCTTGACGTAGCCCCTTGATTAATACCTCCCTCGGACGACTCCAGTAAGACGAGCGGCGCCTGTGGAGTTCTGTTTATAAGGGCTACGCTCGCAGTATCTTCGGTTGAAGTCGTCAAGGCAAACATCAGGAGCGATGAACAAAGAGCAAATCGCAGCCAGGGTTTTATCCTTGGAAATTGTAAGCACAATCTAATTCGCTTTTGACTTAGTAGTTTCGTGAGAATCATTTCGTCCCCTTCCCGAAAGCCCGGTGGGCTAACTTTTCCAACGTTGAGGGTCGGGTTAACCGGAGTGAGGCTTGTGAGAGCAAAACCCCAGTTAACGGTTAAGGGCTGAGCGGATTGACGCTATACGCATTTCGCACGCTTGTCAATGCTGCTGTTGGAGCAGTTGTACTTGAGTGCTTTGGTCCAATCACAGGAACTTTGTTTTCAGTGATGCACTATTTCTTTCGTATGACCCAAGGGGCCGACATGTCTGAGCGGTCGGGTTTCGTGTCGGCCCCTTCTCGCCACACCCTCTCATTGACCATGGCGAGCCTCTTGTAAGCGGGGCGTCGTATGCCCCCTCGCAAGAGACACCCCTTGAACCCCACACTCTGGGCCCAAAGAATCTAGTGTGGGATGTCAACTAAGCTGGCGCACTACTGTTTAATCCCGCGCCTTGCATCACAATTCTAGTTAGCACGAGGCCCTAAATGCGCAAATCTAAGTCTCACATAACGCTGCCGTCAGATGCAGTTAAGTATGGACGAGTCTCATCGAAGGAGCAGGAGAAGGAAGGCTTTTCGATTCCGGCTCAGTTTAAGCTGCTCGATCAGTATGCCCAAACTCAGGGGCTGAAAATCGTGCGTGAGTTCGTCGATGCCGAAACGGCCAAGCGGCCAGGTCGCACGGGCTTCGAGGAAATGATCAAGTTTCTCAAACGCTCATCCGTGCGCGTGCTGTTGGTTGAAAAGACCGATCGCCTTTATCGCAACCTCAAAGACTATGTGACGATCGATGAACTCAATCTGGAAAATACATTTCGTCAAAGAGAACATCATTCTTTCGCATGACTCCCGCTCATCCGAGAAATTCGTGCACGGAATCAAAGTCCTCATGGCGAAGAACTATATCGACAATCTTTGTGAGGAAATAAAGAACGGAATGCCTTGAAAAAGCCGAGCAGTCGATCTATCCGTCCTGCGCGCCTCTCGGTATCAAAATGTAATGGGGCCGAATTGCAAACGGATTATCGAGCCTCATCCCACGCAAGCACCCATCATCAAACAGATGTTTGAATGGTACGCCACCGGCCAGTGTTCTTTAGCTGAAGTTACAAAACGCGCTCACTTAGCTGGTTTACTCTCGCGGCGCACAGGTCAGGCCATGTAGTGAACCTCAATAGTTGTGAGGAAGTCGCCGCGGTGCCTGAGTTATTGCTTGAGCGAGGAGTAGAAGATTCTTTTTATTTGCACACTCGCTGCTGTTTGACGGGTTTGCCGAATTGACGTGACCCGTTCAGGATTTCGTCATTCCAAAGCTAGCAACTCATTTCAGCAAGTCTGCGATGCAACTGTTTACTCACAAACTCGTTTCTTCCAAACAATCTCTGCCTCACGTTCCCCCTTGCTACTGTCCCATTTACTAACCATAGTCCGTCTAATCTCGACATTCTCGTAGTCTGTCACTGTTACCCGTCCGAAAGAGATTGCCCGGCCGCGTCGACCGCGCACAGAAATCGGCACTATCTCGTCAATGATTTGAGAAACCATGTCCGAGCCAAGTCCCTCCGAGAAAGACTCCTCTCGACCCATGTGAGGTAGCGACTTGATCAGAACCTTACATGCTTGACCGTCCTTTGCGAGCGAGACCGACATCCCAATTTCAGGCCGCACAAGATAATGCCCTTTATCATCTGGTGAGCCGTATTTCTGACGCATTTCGTTAGCTGTTTGAGCAGTGTTGGTCCCAAAGCATACGAGGGTCCCCAGAGCAGCCAAAATCAGTTGACGCGCAATTAACATAGTATTCCTTTCTGGTTTACGTTCAATGGCAGCTATCTGTCATGGGCAGTTTTTCACGTCAATATCGGAGCCATTCGTTCCATCACCACAATCACTTCTCATACTGACAGAAAAGTTATTTATCCCACATTTAATTGTCTTTCGACATTCACTGTGGAGCGGCTAACAATTACGAAGGAACTTAGGGAAGTTGTATTTTTTTCGAAAAATTGGAACCAATTAATTGCCGGGCCCTATTGGAACCATTAAGTTGCCGGAGTGGCAAATTAATGGTTCAAGTTACAACAGCAGGAACAGTTAAATTTCTTTGGGATATGGCG